>CAUZRT010000307.1:0-4190 GCA_963582235.1 Lentisphaeria bacterium | reverse complement strand
CCAGCCAACGCGGTCGTAGTCCGAAATGGGTAATCGTCAGAATCTCGTCAAACCACAGATCGGAGCGGATGAACTCGAGGGCGAACAGACTGAAGAATATCAGGAGCGAAGCCGTCGTCCATTTCTGAAAGTGACGCGAATCGTAGATCGAGCGGTGACAGGCCGCGTCGTCGTCCGGGGCGTCGGCGTCGCCTTTGACCGGGTGCGATTCGTCTCTTTCATCGACGATCGTATTGTCGTCATCCGGGTCGCCCGTCCAGCCCATCTCACCCGCCGCGTCCGGCTGGGTCACCGACGAAACCGGCGCCACCGATTCGTCGTGGGACGGGTCACTGTCCGGGCCGTGTGTGTCGCCGTCGGAGTTCTCGTTGGAATCGAGATTCATCGCCGCCTTATCCGCGATCCGGTGTCCTCATGACACCCTGCTGAGCTTAAATGCTAGACGGCTATATCGCGGTGTTCGGTTCACATTGTTGACTGCCATGCTCAGGGCCTTACGGCTGCCGACCAGGATCAGCAGTTGCCGAGCGCGTGTCATGGCTGTGTAAACGAGATTGCGCTGCAGCATGACGTAATGTTGATTGAGCAATGGGACAATGACGGCCGGAAATTCGTTGCCCTGTGATTTGTGAATGGTGATGGCGTAGGCGAGCCGAATCTGGTCGGCATCATCCATACTATATGTCACCGTTCCCGTGTCGACCTGGAGCCCGAATCGTCGATGTTGCGGTTCAATGTTGATAATGCGACCCATGTCTCCATTGAAGACCTGGCTGTCGTAATTGTTGACGACCTGCATGACCCGATCGCCTATACGGTAGGTCGTATCGCCGTACTGAAATTTGCCGTGTCCGCGGTCATCGCCTGGATTGAGGACCGTCTGCAGGCGGTTGTTCAGGTTGACGGCGCCGCAGACGCCGCGGTTCATCGGCGACAGGATCTGAATATCCGTCATGGGCGAGAACCCGAACCGCTGCGGGATTCGCTCCGCGACCATGCGTGTAATCACATCGGCGGCCCGTTCCGGATCTTCCTGGTCGATCCAATAAAAGTCGTACAGTTCCGTCGCCCCGGGCGGCGTCTCGAGCTCGGGAAAACGACCCGCGTTGAGGGCACGGGCGTTGGCGATGATACGGCTGTTGGCCGCTTGGCGGTAAACCTCCAGAAGATGCGTTACGGAGATGTCCTTACATTGAATCAAATCGTTCAGGAAGGCTCCGGGACCGACCGACGGCAGTTGGTCGCAATCGCCGATCAGAACCAGGCGCGTGCTTGCCGACACGGCGCCCAGCAGGGCGGCGGCCAGTTTAATATCGAGCATTGAGACTTCGTCAACGATCAGCAGATCGCATTTCAGCGGATTGTCGCTGTTGTAGACAAAAAATTGCCGGTCCGGTTCCCATTTCAATAGCCGGTGAATCGTCGTCGCCCGCGTCCCGGTCGACTCGCTCAGTCGCTTGGCGGCGCGTCCGGTGGACGCCGCCAGCAGCACGCGCTCGCCAAGCTTACGGGAGATGTCGACGATGGTCTGCGTCACCGTCGTCTTGCCGACACCGGGCCCCCCCGTGATAATGCTGATCGGGAATTGAAGCGCCTTGACTACGGCCGCCTGCTGGTCGCTGTTGAGCATGGCCCAGCTGTCTGCATGCGGCAACTGTTTCGATTCAACGAAAGATTGGCGGCGAACATCACGGATTGTGCGCACGGCGTCGGCAACAGCGTGCTCGGCGATAAACAGCTCGGAATTGAAAACGAATTCCTGATCCGGCTCGCATCCTTCACCGTCGATTATTACCGCACCATCGAGAACGGCACGTTCGAGTCCATTTGCCGCGACCCTATCATCGACGTCGAGCACGGCGGCCGTTTTCTCGGTCAGCAGCGAACGCGGATAACAGGTATGGCCGCCCTGCTCGGCCAGTTGCGTCAGAACATACACGGTGCCGGCACCAAGCCGAAACGGGTTGTCCCGGGCAATGTCCAGGCGGCGGGCAATGGCGTCTGCCGTCTTGAAGCCGATGCCCTTGACGTCGCTGGCGAGACAGTACGGATTGTCGGATACAGCCTGGGTTGTCGCCGCGCCGTAACGCCGGAATATTCGGTCACAAAACGCGGCGCTGATCCCGAGACCCTGGAGAAAGATATAGACGTCGCGCCGCTCGGACTGGGCGAGCCAGGCGTCGCGCACCGTTTTCAAGCGGCCCTTACCGAAGCCGGGCACCTCCGTCAGGCGGCTTGAATAGCGGTCGAGCACATTCAACGTGTCGGTCCCGAACCTGTCGACGATACGTTGCGCCAGCTTCTCCCGGATGCCGGGTATGATGCCGCTGGCCAGATAGCGGCGCACACCGTCTTCGGTGGTCGGCAGGATCGCTTCATAATGGGACACACGAAACTGTCGGCCATGCTGTCGGTGATGTTCCCAGCGGCCCTCGGCCTTGATATCCTGGCCTTCGTACAGACCGGCAATGGAGCCGACCATGACGCTGGTTTTCCCCGACGATTCCCGAATCTCGACGACAGCGTAATCCGAGTCATCGCCGGCAAAAATTATATGCGTGACTTCGCCCTTGACGGATTGTTCCAGGAGCGGCCGACCCGCATGACCTTCGCCGGTGTCGTCAAATGACATCGCCGTGTTCATCACCTTTGTCCGCCGCCTGAGCGCCCGCCGCCCGGCCCTGACGCGCTGGGTTGGACTAAATCGGCGACGGCACAATGCGGCCGGGCCGTAGATACACGGGCGCGGGCGCGGTCGTGCTCCGTTCATGCCGAATTGAGAGCTTCCCATGGCCGCCGTTCCCGGGCAGCGGGACTGTTATCCGGTTTTATTCGTACCGCCGTTTCGCCGAGCAGTCCGACAATATCGCCTTCGAGGTCGGTCGAGTACTGAATATCATAGGCATTCCCGGCCTCGATAAATGCGAATTTACCGCCGGCGCAGCCGACACAAAAGATCACCTTTGACCGGCCGGGATGCTGCTTGAGGATGCTCTTCAGCTGTGCCAGGGTATCATGGGCCAGATTCTCTTCATAAATCCGAATGTGAATCTCTTTGGTGTAGTACGCCGGGAGTTGAGACAGCGGCCGGACGCGGTCGGCGAAAATCTTACGCTGATCCTCACCGTCGCGCTTTGATATGAAGCCTTCGACGAGCACCGGTGTATCCTGAACGATGTGTTCGGCACAGGCCGCGTAGGCGTCGGGGAAAACAAGACATTCCATTGACGATTCCAGATCCTCGATGTTGATGATTGCAAATGGCCGGCCATCCCTCTTCGCATGCTTCAAGGTGAGCGCGGTAATCATCCCGCCGACGCGGACACCTTGATTTTCGGGCATATCCACGGTTGAGCGGATGCCGGTAAGCTCGTAAGCCTGGATCATGGCCTTGTACTCATTGAGCGGATGGCCCGTGACGTAAAATCCCAGGAGCTCCTTTTCATACTTCAAGAGCAGCCGACGATCCCATTCGGGAATGTCGGGAGCCGGCAGGTCGAACCCGTTGTTCTGATCCTCCCCGTCGAGCAGATCGAAAAAGTTGGATTGCCCGACCTGGCGATCCCGCAGGGATGCCTGTGTACGGGCGATGGCGTCGTCGATGCCGGCGGACATCTGCGAACGCTTCATGCCAAAGCCGTCGAAGGCCCCGCATTGGCACAGACTTTCAAGCAGACGCCGGTTGAGTGAGGACCCGACGCGCTCGCAGAGGTCGAGCATGCTGGTGAACGGCCCGTCCTTCCGCGCTTCGAGAATGGCGCCGGCAGCGGCGGTGCCGACACCTTTGATGGCGGCCAGACCGAAGCGAATGGTACTGCCGTCGACCGTGAAATCCATCTCGCCGTGATTGACGTCCGGCGGCAGGACGTTGATGTCCATATCCCGGCAGTAGTTAATCAGCAGGGCGACGCGCTCCGATGAGTTCATCTCCGAGGACAGGTTCGCGGCCATGAATTCGACGGCATAGTTGGCCTTCAAATAAGCGGTGCGATAGGCGAGAAAGGCGTAAGCGGCACTGTGCGATTTGTTGAATCCGTAACCGGCGAATTTGACAATTTTTTCCCAGATACTGTCGGCTACGGCCTTTTTGATACGGTTTTTAGCACAGCCGGAAACGAACTTCTCGTACTGGGCTTTCATCTCCTCTTCTTTTTTCTTACCCATGGCGCGGCGAAGGATATCAGCCTGCC
>CAUZRT010000306.1:0-4190 GCA_963582235.1 Lentisphaeria bacterium | reverse complement strand
TGGCACCCATATTGCGCGCCGACCCCCTGCCCCCCGCCCCCCGCCCCCCGGCGACCGGCACGCCTCACGCCTCACGCCTCACGCTTCACATCTCACGCTTCACATCTCACGCTTCACATCTCACGCTTCACATCTCACGTCTCACTTTCCACTCCCCATCTCCCTTCCAACTGATCGATCATTAGGGGAATGATCTGATCGATGTCCCCGGCCCCCATAATGGCAATGACGTCACCGGATCGTGCAGTGTCCGCGACACGAGTGGCGAGGGCGGCGATGGAATCGTCCCAGAATTCCGCCGATCCCGTCGTTATGGCGTCGGCAATGCGGCGCGGATCGGCCAGATCCTGATCATTGACCCAGGCATTGAATACCGGCATTATAAACGTCTCATCGGCCAGCGACAGTTCGCAGGCGAAGTCCGCGGCGTAACGCGCAATCCGCTCGTATCGATGCGGCTGAAAGACGATACGAAGCCGGCATGCCGGATACTGTTCCCGCAAGGCTGTTATCCCCGCGCGGACCTCCGTGGGATGGTGTGCATAGTCGTCCACAAGACGAATGCCCGCATGCCGCCACCGAACGGAAAGCCGGCGGTCGATGCCCTCGAATGAGCCGAGGCTTTGGATCGCGTCCGCTTCGGGAACACCGCTTTGAACGGCGATGCACACGGCGAACGCAGCGTTCAACAGGTTGTGCGGCCCGGGCACACGCAGCGTCAAACCCTCCGGAATACCGCTCGGCGACAGAAACTCGACGTTCGGGTGATCATGGAGCAATTCGCGCGTCGTCGCCGCCTCGCCGGCCAGTACATATTCGGCGCCATCGGCGAAATCGCTAAAACACTGATGCAGTTGTTCAATGCCGCCGAGGCTCCAGGCGTGGTCGTCTTCGATATTAGTGATGATCCCATGCGCGCACCGCATGGCGGCCTGGGTCCCATCACTCTCATCGACTTCGGTCACAAAGAGCTCGCCGCGCCCGGCCGCTGCGGAAGCATGGCGGCCGACAACCCGCCCCCCGATGAGGTAACCGGGTTCACGTCCCGCCGCGATCAGAATGTGGCACAGCATACCCGTCACCGTGGTCTTCCCGTGCGAGCCGGCCACGGCTACAACGCACGAATACCGATCGGCGAGCAGCGCCAGAAACTCGCCGCGACGGATCAACGGAACCCCATCCACCGCGGCCCGCGCCAACTCCGGATTATCGGTTTGCACCGCTGTCGAGTAAACAACCATACTCGGAGATCCGGGCAGGCCGCCCGAGTGGCCCACCGTTGTCGCGATGCCTCTATCGGCGAGGAAATCAACATTCTTTGACACCGCTGCGTCGCTCCCCGTCACCCGTACCCCGAGCTCGGCGGCAATCATGGCGAGGCCCGACATACCGGCGCCGCCAATGCCGATGAAATGAATGTGTTCCCACGAAAGTGCGGTCATGGAGTGATGCGTGCCAAGCCGAGTGTCCGGACTCTCTCGAGTGATCGGGACTATGTGCGACTGGAAGGGCAGAGAGAACTGCGAACGAAATGGGTGAGACTATGCCGTTACGGGGAGGGGCTTGATCCAGAAAGGTAACACAAAAAAATAAATTTTCGAGTTGATTTTTCGCAACTTAAACACAAAGTACAGGTTTCACTTGCATAGTTGCAGGGAATTTATCACAGTAAACGATTACAAACTGCCTGTTGCCGGAATCTTCATATGCCGAATTCACCATCAGCGAAGAAGCGCATTCGTCAGGACGTCCACCGGACGTTAAGGAACAAATCGCGCAAGTCCATGTTGTGGACTTATGAGAAGATTTTCCACGCGGCTTTGGACGCCGGAAATATCGAGGAAGCCGAGCGCGGATTGAGCAAGGTCAGCGCCGTCTATGACAAGGCCGTCAAGGCCGGCATCATTCACAAGAATCGCGCCGATCGCAAGAAATCGCGCTTGTACGCCGCGCTGACCGCAGCCAAGCAGGCGAAATCAGAGACACCTGCATCGGAGTCCTGAGCAAGGGTTCCCGATCCCCCATCCCACACCCGGAAAAGCCGCTCTCGTCAGAGCGGTTTTTTTTGTCCGGAGTTTTTTTACAAACCCTCGAGGTTCGGGTCCAGCATGAACGGGATCGTTTCCCGCCACGGCGGGAAACGATATTAAGAACCCCCAGTGTCCAGTTTCCAGTTCTCTTCCAATTCGCGTTAATTCGGGCCTGCGATAGCAGACGAAAGCCGTGTCAATTCACGGTTCCAGTTTCCAGTCCCCGTCCCTCAATCATCACTGCCGCCGAAGAAACCCAGTTGCATCAGCCAATACACAAGAGTCAGAATCGAGGTGATCGCGGAGGCGAGATAGGTCAGAAACGCCGCATTCAGAACCTTGGCGGCATGCCCCGCCTCCTGGGACGACAGCAGCCCGGCATTGGCCATGGCGATCTTGGCCCGACGGCTTGCGTCCCACTCCACCGGCAGGGTTACAATGGCGAACAGCACCGCGACGGCAAGCATGACGACGCCGATCATTGCCAGATGCGGACGGTGCATGAACGCGCCGATGATAATCACCCAGACGTAAAGCGTGCTGCAGAGATTCGTCACCGGGACTAGCGCCGTCCGCAAACTCAAGGCCGCGTACCCGTGGGCATGTTGGATCGCATGGCCGGCTTCATGACAGGCGATACCGATGGCCGACAGCGAACGGCTACCGTACACCTGCTCGGACAAACGCAACGTTTTGTGCATGGGATCATAATGGTCCGTCAGCATACCCCCGACCCGCTCGATCGAGACGTTTGAAATCTCCGACCGGCGTAACATCTCGTGGGCTGCTTCGGCGCCGGTGTAGCCGCGGCTCGATCCGACCTGCGAGTATTTTCCGAACGTGGATTTTGTCTTCATCGTGGCGTACAGAGCCAACAAAAGCCCCGGCCCGATGAAAACGAGAAACATTGGATTAAAAAAGAACACTTTCCCTTCTCCTTAAAAAGATAGACGAAACCTTAATCCTCAAACCTCAATCTCTTTAACCACCACACCCGACAATCCAAGGTCAAGACAGACGTATCGATTTGACAATGAAACGCCCCCGATGATTCCGTGCGGGCTTACGCGGCGTGGGATAGTAGAACGGGTCTCCGTGCCCGTCAAGGCGCGGCGGAATGCTCCGGACGGGCACGGAGACCCGTCCTACTATCCCACGCCAGACCCAATGGGAGAAACTTACCAGCATCGGAGGGGTAGCGCCATAATGTTGGCAAATTTTAAGAGTTGAAACCAGAGCTCCTGAAACCATAGATGGTAAGATCCGCGTCCCTCCGCGCCTGCCTCGCCATAGTCTTGACGACGGCGGGTGATCCGCGAGCAACTGCTTTTTCCACTTTTCGCCCAATATTAACTCTCTCCTTCGCCGTCAGGCGTCCGCCTCCCTCGCTTTGCGCCCGTGCATGATCCGCCGTTGAATCAGAACGTAGCCGACGACGATGGCCGCGCAACCGCCGAACAGCCACATGTAATGACCGTGGATCAACGCTTTGCTACGATGAACGAGATCGGCGTAGGACATATCCTGGGTGCGCATCCCGAATTGGTAACCGATAACCGTCAGGACGATCATCCAGATTCCGGCGCCCAAACCGGTAAAAAGTGAAAAACGAAAAAAATTCATCCGGGCGACGCCCGCGGGGATGGAGATCAACTGCCGAATTGCCGGCAGCAACCGGCAGACAAAAGTCGCGATCTCCCCGTATTCCCGGAAAATTCCCTCTGCCCGTTCAAGGGACTCGCGCTTCAAAAAGAACCATTTTGCGTACCGGTACAGCACCGCGCGGCCAAGCTTTAACGAAAGAAAATAGTTGATATAGGCACCGGCCAGCGAGCCCAGAATACCGCACAGCACAGCAACAACGACCGCCGACAGCGGGGTGCCGGGAAACAGTTCGTGACGCGCCGCCATGAAGCCAGCGGGGATCATGACGATCTCGCTGGGAAACGGTAAAAACGAACTCTCGACAGTCATGAAAACAAAAATCAAAACCGGACCCCAGACACGAGCGATTTCGATTGTCTCTTCCAGATAGACGATAAGGTGTTCGGTCACGATTATCGGGGATTAGTTAATCAGGATTGGCGCTAGCCCGACGAAATCCGGCCAGCGGCAACGAAGTCGGAGAAATCGGGATGATTCCCGTGGGCGGCGCGGTAT
>CAUZRT010000305.1:0-4191 GCA_963582235.1 Lentisphaeria bacterium | reverse complement strand
ATATAGGTGACCGACTGGGTCTGCAGCGGATGCACAGTCCAGATGATGCTGACCGCGGCGGCAAGGAAGTACGGATGGACGGCGGACGGCAGGCGGTGGACGGCGTCATCGGTCGTGCGGTCCCGCCGATTCGATTGACTGGGGCGCCGACCGTGGACACGAATCAAGATCAGGAGGCAGAGGATGTACACGAGGACGCCGTTGACGACATGAATCCCGATATTGATAGCCCGGTACCACCTCGGAGCGTAGCCGCTGAAACGGTAATTGACGGCAAACGACAGATAGGCGACGGGCCGCGGCGTGGGATGTTGCGCCGTCAGGACCGATGCAATCGACTGCACGTCAAGCGCCGAAACGCGGATGTCGGGATTCTTGACAATGTTCGGGCTGTCGTCAAAGAGGAAGGGATAGTCAAGGGCGCTCTGATAAAGTACGATCGTGACGCCGGCGATGACGATGCCGGTAATCATGTGAAACCGAAAGTTTCTGTCACGGAATTTCGTCATAAACCGGATGAACACGGATGTGGCGGCAGGGGACGGAATCGTCGTCGGCAAAAAGATTGTTGATCGCGTAGCTGAGATTGGCGACCGGGCGTGATTTGACAGGGCTCTCCGTGAAGATTCTGTGGATACTCTCCCGATCCAGCCGTTTTATACGAATCGCCCGGTTCTTCCCGATGTTCGGGATGTCGTCGAACAGCAGTGGATACGGGAGTGTATGAAGATAGACAGCCCAGCCCGAGATGATGAAGGCCGCGATGGCAGTGGTATGAAAGACGGCAGGTCGCATGAGGCGAGCAGGTCAGGATACCTGATGAGCTGTATCACCATTGTCGCAGGCGCTCGAGGAACTGATCGTAATCACAAAAGTAATCGTCGGGATCATAAGGCTCCGAAGCAAACACCAACAAAACCGTATCCGTTGAGTATTTATGAAGGATACCGCCTCGCTCAAAAGCGCTCACGCTGCCCCTCAGGTCCGGCACGGTGCCGTCGGGAACATCCGCATCCCGAGCCGCGGTCCGTGATCAAACCGGCAGTGCCGTGCAGGCTGCGTATACGGTTAGCTGGAAGTAACTACAAATAAATAAATAGGATACTTAGTGGCTGACCGAAAACCCACGATTTCCAGATTCGCGGCGGAGGCCCGCCGAGGGGTTTTCGTCCAGGCACTAATTAGGTCAAAGCGGCAGTCGCGGTCGTAGATATTCGGTCGATCTGTTCATCGGAAAGTCCTGGATACAGGGGGAGGCTGACGACATTGGCGCAGAACTTCTCGGTCACCGGGAAGCTCAATGATTTTCGGGCCGGGAAGGCCTTTTGCCGGTTGATCGGCACAGGGTAGTGGATCAGCGTTTGAACGCCACCGGCGCCCATTCTGTCAATGAATTCATTGCGATCGGGGACCTTGATGGCAAAGAGGTGGCACACGGAACGGCCATAATCGCGTTCCGCCAGCAGCCACGAACTCGGCAATCGCTTTCGATATTCTAAGCTGATTTGCCGGCGGCGTGCAGTCCATTCTTCGAGGTGTGGGAGCTTAGCCGTCAGAATCGCCGCCTGTAATTCGTCCATCCGACTGTTGATACCGCGGAAATCGTGGTAATAGCGACGGCTTTGACCACAGTCACGCATTTGCAGCAGACGTTCGAAGAGATTGGGGTCGTCGGTGGTTACGGCACCGGCATCGCCGAAGGCGCCGAGGTTCTTGGTTGGATAAAAGGAAAAGCAACCCAGTGTGCCGATTGTCCCGATCGTTCGCCGGCGGTAGGGAGCGCCGACCGATTGAGCGCAGTCCTCGACGACCTTCAGGTCATAGGCTGCAGAGATGTCGACGATGGGGTCAAGATCACAGCTCTGCCCGTAAAGATGCACGGGAATAACAGCCCGCGTTCGCGATGTGATGGCGGGCGCTATGGCTGCGGGATCGATCAGACCGGTATCCGCCTCGATGTCCACGACGACCGGCGTAGCTCCTGTCTGCATGATCCCGACGATCGTCGGAAAGGCGGTCAAGTTGGAGGTGATGACTTCGTCGCCGGAACCAACATTGAGGGCCATCAATGCCAAGGTGATCGCATCGGTTCCACAGCCGACGCCGACGACGTGCCGGGCACCGACGTGATCGCCAAAGCAGGCCTCGAATGCCTGTAATTCTTCACCCAGCAGATACCAACCGCTTGCCAACACGCGGTGCACGGCCGCATCGACGTCAGCCTGGATCGAGGCGTAATGTGCTTTGAAATCATTGAAGAGGATCATAACGCCACATATCGTGAATTCGCGTCTCGCAGAAATTGTGTCATTCTGAGCCTTTCGTTCGCTGCGTGCCCTGTGTCTTTGAAGAAATTATCACATTATTGCCGTTCGCAAACACAAACTCGATTTTTCTGACTCGACGAAATTATCGGAGTCAGCCTCAATCTGGATTCAGGCATATGGTGGCTCTGTTGGAAGATGCTCGATCCGGCGGCCGGTTGTTCATTTCCGAACTACTCCGGGGCGGCGGACTTCGCCGCATCGCTCTGCTGTTCATGAAGACGCCGTGCGCCTTCGAGATTCCGGTGTGCATCAGCATAGTCCGGCTGGATACGCACGGCTGCCCGGAAACAGGCGATCGCGTCCTCGAGGCGTCCGAGCTGGCCGAGAGCCGCACCCAGGTTGTTCTGCACTGGTGCGTTATCCGGATTCATCTCCAGGGCCGCACGGTACCAGCGGACGGCTTCCGGCAGCTGGCGCCGGCCCATATGCCGATCGCCAAGGTCGTTCATAGTCCGAACACAATGCTGGCGTGCGGTAGTATAATCCGGATCGCGACGAATTGCGTGCTGAAAGTTTTCGACGGCGCCCTCCAGATCGTCCTGCTTGACCAGGACTGCGGCGATACCGTTATAGGCCGAGACATACGCGGGATTAATCTCGAGGGCACGCCGATACTCCAATAGTGCCTCGTCCAGTCGGTCGACCCCAAGATAAACATTCCCAAGGTTGTTGTGGGTGTCCGGGTTGCCCGGATTGAGCCGCAGCGCCTCGCTCAAATGCTTGACGGCGGCCTCCGGCTGATTCGAGTGGCTGAGCGCGATACCGAGATTGTCATGGGCGTCGGCATAGTTCGATTTCAATTCGAGCGCACGCCGGCAGTGGACGATGGCTTTGGCATACTGCCGCTTGTCGATCAGCGCCACGCCGAGGTTGTTGTGGGCCAGAGGGTATTTCGGGTTCGTACTCAATGCCCGCCGATAGTGATCGATGGCTTCATCAACTTTTCCCTGCTCCTTGAGGAAGAATCCAAAGTTGGTCAGAGTACGCGGCTTGTTCGGCGATTTGGCAACGCAGTCCGACCAAAATACGAACGGATCACGCCACACTTTGTTGCGCTCGAGCGTGGCCAGCGAAAGCAGGATGACAGCCATAACAAGAGCAATGACCCCTTGGTGTGGGACAAGAACCGGAAAATACCGGATGAAGAGCCAGACGAGGCAGGTGAAAAAGCCGATGGACGGCAGATACATCCGGTGCTCGTACATCATCTCCAGACCGATGATCGAGGACTCGAGAGCAAGGTTGATGAAAAACCAGAGAATACAGAACGACGCAAGCCGGTGACGCCGGGCGAAAACGACGCTGAGGCATAGCAGGCCGGCAATGATGATGATCGAAGTCAAGGTTGAAATAGGTTCCACCACCGACTTCGATGCGAGGACGTGGTGATCCAGATTCAGACGTCCGGGGTGGGGGTATATGAGCAGGGTGAAATACAAAACGATAACGCGAAATTGGGTCAGGACCCGCTCCCACATGGTGAATTCCCTCAACTCGTAGGCGGCGAGGATGTTTGCAATCGGCTTCATCCTCAGATAGATGACGGCCACCAGGCCGGCGACCGCTAACGGTATCAGCCAATACTTCACAGTCCTCAAAAGCCAGGCCCTGTCGAGGTCCTGAAAAAAGAACCACTCGATGAGCAGGAGAACGGCGGGTAGCGTGATCGCAATTTGCTTGGATCCCAGCGCCAGTCCCCAGGCGATGACGACGACGCCGAAGCATGACCACGACAGCATCCGGCGGCCCGCCAGACGGCCCGCCAAATAGAAGCAGACTGCCGATAGAAAGAACAACGCCGCCAGGCTGTTCATACGCTGAACAATATAGGTGACCGACTGGGTCTGCAGCGGATGCACAGTCC
>CAUZRT010000304.1:0-4192 GCA_963582235.1 Lentisphaeria bacterium | reverse complement strand
TCTACGTCGAACCCTATGTCAACGAAGCATTCTTCATTTCTGAGCCCGGCGTTCAGAAAGCTGCTAAGGAGTACCGTGACGCCCTGGTGACGTTGCGGGAAACTCGGAAGATCTACGACGTCGCCTTTAAGAATATCAACACGGCCGCTGCCATGCAGCAGGCGGAAGAGAGACGCGACGGGCTGGACGATTTTTCCGGCGACGCAGCCGACAAGGCCATGCTTGTCAACCGTGCCGATCAAGATCTGAAGAGCGCCCAGAACGCAAAACAGGAAGCCGTGGCCGAGTGGCGCGAAACCAATCCCGACGGCTCGCTGCCGTCACCCACAGAGGTGGTCGACTCGTACACCGGGATCATCAATAATCAGGAACGGACGATGAAGGTGAAAAAGGCCGCGCTGCGCAAGCTGGAAGTTAAGGCCTTTGCCAAGGTGGACCTGTTTCGGCGCGGCCTGGGTAAGGACAAGAGCGCGTTTCCCGGGTTTTTCCCACTGCCGGGTGACAATGCTGCCAGCTATCAGCGACGATTTCGCCGCATGAAAATCGGAATCGATGCCCTCAAAGACCTCAACCGCGCTACCGGAAAACTGCAGGAAACAGACGCGGCATCCGCTTCGGCAAGCATTTTCGAAGGGGTCATCACGGATTTGGACAGCGCCCTGGCCAAAATGGAGGGGATCAACGACAAGGAACAGCTTGTTGCCGAAAAGAACGCGGCCGATGACGACTGGGACCGGTATAATCAAGATCTAGAGAAGATGAAAACCGATATCAAGGAACTGCGACACCGGCGGCGGGATGCGCCGCAGCTAGATTTCGAGCGCCTGGACCGGGAAATCGACGACCTGCAAAGCCGAATCGACCGCCACGAAGAGCGGAAGAAAGACGCCAACAAGTTCCGCGAGCGAGTTCAGCGACAATTGTTCATCGCCGATCGGCTCATCGCCGCCATCGGGACACTGAAGGGCATCCGGGACGCCGTGAGCGGCGCGGCCGCGCCGGCGCCCGACACGGTGGCGCGACGCATACAGGCTGTCATGGCTCTCTTCCCATCCTTTGACGCCTCAATGCGCCGCTATTTGGTCGGCGATGTCCCATGGCGCACAGTCCTGAAACCGCTCGGGCTGTGGGCCGTTTTGATCGGGCTCACCTACATCATCCTCATGTCCTTTAACGTGCTAATCTTTCGTCAGTGGGCCTACAACGAAAAGCTTATCTTTCCACTCGCGGAACTACCCGAGTTGCTGACTGTCTCGGACGCACACACGAGTGGGCGCATCCCCGCACTCTTCCGCAGTCCGCTGTTCTGGCTGGGGGTCATGATTTCCGGGAGCGTACTTGGCTGGAATCTGTTCAGCTATGCCCAGATCATCCCCGGGCTGCCGCGAATCGATCTGGACAATAACTGGTCCAACATCATCGAAAACACACAGGTGGCGGGACTGCGACCGTCCGCAAAAAGCACCGTCTTCTTTACGATGATCGGGGTTTCATTTATGATCCCGGCAAAGATTTCGTTTTCGCTCTGGTTTTTCTGGCTCCTGTTCATGCTGCAAACGCTCATCCTCGTCTGGAGCGGCCACGGCATTGACCAGAATTCGTTCCCGGTGGACTGGTGGTACACCCTCAATTACCGCACGGCCGAAGGGGGCGGCGCCCTGATGGTATTCGCCGTCGTCATCCTGTTCAAATGCCGGCGCTATATTTTCTGCTTCTTCGCGCCCGCATCGGTCGGCGAATTGGAAACCGGGGAACGACGAGAGCTGATCACCGCATCCTTCCTCTTTATCTTCGGCTCGATCGCCCTTGTTCTTTCGCTGTGGCTGCTGCTTGGCGCCAACCTCTACTACACTATTTTCTGCTATTTCATTGTCATGGTGATTACCGTCGGCCTCGTGCGTGCCGTCGCCGAGGGCGGGATTCTCGGCTTCCAGGCATGGATAAGTCCGTTTCACTTCATCCGCAGCCTTGTCGGTATGGACAAGACGTGGACGACGCCGTCGCTGTTCGCGCCACTGTTTATTTACTACTCGATACTCTTTCTCGACATCAAGACGTTTATCGCGCCGGCGATGGCCAATTCGCTCAAGATTCGGGATGATTTGAAGATGATGCGCGGCCGCTTCCATATCGCGATCATTTTCGGCATTGTCGGGGCCGTTCTGGCAGCTGTGATCACCCACCTGATCATGACATACAGCAGTGGCGGCGACGCTATGAACGACTGGTTTTACACGAGTTTTCCCGACTCCGTCTATAAACAGATTGCGGCAATGACGAAGACGATGCCGGTCGATACGTCGGGCGGCCAGTTCTGGATCGGGTTCGGCGCGGCGGTCATGGCGGGCCTGCTGTATCTGCGGCAATTCGTTTTCTGGCTACCCCACCCTATTGGCATGATCATGCTCGTCAATCCGATCATGAACGCCTATTGGTTCTCGATCATGATCGGCTGGTTTGCGAAGATGCTGGTGACGCGGTACGGTAACAAAGACACGTACCGAATCGTCCGCTGCCTGTTTGTCGGACTCATTGCCGGCGAACTGCTGATCGTCATCTTGGCATTGCTCGTGTCGTTGACAACGGATCTGCACATCCCGATAGATTTGAACCGGAACTGACGGAGATTTGCGACTGGAGACTGGAGACTGGAGACTGGAGACTGGAATATGGCAGCTAACACATCATTCTTGAATAGTAGCTTATTAACTTGGATTATAAGTCGGTCATCGATGAGTTAGGTCCAAAGCTCAACGCGTTCATCACGAACACTGGCCGCAACATCAACTGACGTCAGCCCGAGTGCACCAGTTTTCAGTTTAAAATTACCATCCATGGCCTCGACACAATCCATTCGAGATATCCCGAACCAGGTATCGATTCCCTGGGGCATCGCTCTGTCAGTGAGTTGGTCGGGTCTGAAACGGCGGTTCATGCGGTCGATGATCACCATGCTCGGCGTCATTCTCGCCATTGCATTTCTCGCCTATATGCTGATCACCGACGATGTCACCAATGCCCTGATTACGTTGAATACCGATGCGGTAAATGTGCTTCTGCAGAAGACAGGCGTCGACATCTATGCCGCCGGTAGCGCAGACCCAATGATGATGCTGCTGATCGGATTGTCGCTGCTGACGTGTCTTGTCGGTATAGTCAATGCCATGCTGATGTCGGTTACGGAGCGGGTCAAGGAAATCGGGACGTTGAAATGCCTCGGCGCCCTTGATTCGTTTATTGTCAAGAGTTATTTCATCGAGTCGACGTTGCAGGGTGTGATCGGTACAGCCACTGGGATCGTCCTGGGGCTGATCGTTGCACTCGGGGTCGGGGCCTACAATTATAAGACGTACGTGTTCGTCCACTGTCCGGTCATCGATGTCATTGGGTCCATGATGATGGCCCTGGTCATCGGCTCGGTGATGTCGGTTGTAGCCGCCATTGGGCCGGCCTATTTCGCCGCCCGCAAGGAACCCGTCGAGGCAATGAGAACCGAAGAATGAGCGACATTATCATTACCGCTAAGGACGTGACTAAGGTCTACCACATGGGCGAGGAAGAGGTGCATGCCCTGCGCGGAATCTCCCTGGAAGTAGAGCGCGGCGCGTATATTTCGATCATGGGCCCGTCCGGTTCAGGAAAGTCGACGTTTTTCAACATGATCGGCGGCTTGGATACGCCGACGACCGGGGAAGTGTTGATGGAAGGCTACAAACTCTCCGATCTGACGCAGCAGCAGCTCGCCTGGGTACGATGCAACAAGATCGGCTTCATCTTTCAGTCATTCAATCTCATCCCGACGATGACCGCCCTGGAAAACGTCGCCATCGGCCGTATCTTTGCGGGGATCGTACCGGCGCAGGCACGTAAGGACGCCGCCGACGTCCTGGAAAAGGTTGGGCTCGGTCATCGCCTGCATCATCTGCCGTCGGAGGTCTCGGGCGGCCAGCAGCAGCGTATTGCCATTGCCCGGGCCCTTGTCAACCGCCCGTCAATCATTCTGGCAGACGAGCCGACCGGCAATCTCGACCTTCATACAGGGCAGGAAATCATCAATCTGCTTAATGAAATGAAGGCGAGACTGAACATTACCATCATCACCGCGACGCACGATATGAAAATGCTCTCCGCGTCCGATACGGTCTGCTGGATCAAGGACGGCGCCATTGACCGTGTGGCCGGGAAGGGCGAG
>CAUZRT010000303.1:0-4209 GCA_963582235.1 Lentisphaeria bacterium | reverse complement strand
TGCCGGTATCTTGAAAAACCTGGCGATGTCCTTGACGCCGAATGTGAGTAGCTCAAGCAGCAGGGCATCCTTGGGGTTGATGCCCGATTGAACCCATTCAATGCCTTCATCGAGAAGCGGTGTCTTGAATTGGTTCCCCTCGCCGACTAGTTGCTTCCGGTAGTTCGACGCCCATTCTAATTTTTCCTCATTGCTCTTAAACCGCCCCGGATACTTAAGCCAGCCGCTCGGCACACCGCCATTGGCGAAAAAGCTGTCAGTGAATCCCTCGCCCGATAGCTGCCGCCCGATGGTGTTCCGCGCAAAGTTTATGAGCGATAGGCCGCCGAGGTCATTTAGTAGTAGCCCCGGCAGGTGAAAGATGTTTGCGTCCGGGTACGATCTAACCTGATCATCGCGGTCCTTAATGTTGTAAGCCCGCTGGCCATCAGGTGCCCTGTAGATGGTCACGCGATCCGCCGGCACGAACTCCATCGAGACGGCGCTACCGGTGGGGTCGCGTTTTATTTTCGAGATGCCTTTGCCGAACAGCAGGGCGTTCGACATCATCACTTGAATCCAAAGGTTCGAGGTCAACTCACCGGTGAATCGGCGCAGAAGTTTAAATGTTGAATGCTCGACGGCTTTCCTTTTTCCGTCGCCAACTCGCTGGTAGGTGTTCAGGCGTAGGGTTGAGATGTCGCCGCTGATCAAGTCGACCGCGTTCCATACGGGACTGTACCCCATTGCTGAACTGGGGCTAACTTGCTTCCCGCTTGGCGTTTTTACATTTACGCCATAATATTCCAAAATATTCGATGACGTCAGCGGAATGGCGGGATTCTCTACGCCACGGGTCTCAAATAGGGAATCAATGACGCGGTTTATGATCGTCGGGCCTAGCATGGTGGTTCTTCCTTGATGTTATTATGGCGCCGCCGGTGGCCAGGGCCAGCATGATCGCCCCGATTGTTATGCTGCACGCGGCTGCGCTTAATTGATACGTTCCGAAGCCGATCAGGGAAATGCCGGCGATTGCTAGAGTGCCTCTCATATGAATACTGGGGCGCCGCCGCTGTAGGTGCCGCCGCCGCCCTGACTGGCGGCGAACATGGCTTCGCCGATTGCCATAATTATAGCCACTATCGGGTCAATTTTGTCTACTGATCTACGCTTGGACGGCATCTGGTAGTCTCGCGTGTCTGAGTGGATAGCCATATTTAGCGCGGCCCATCCGAGCAGGCCATCCCCGCCGTGGACTATCCGCCCTTCGGCCAGTGCGTTGACAAATTCCCTGAGCGGCTCATTGTATCGCCCGCACGTCTGATTAAATGGGGCAGTGTCTATGCCGTATTCATTCAGTGCCCTGGTCGAGAATTCCCGGCAATTGTGCGGGTCAAATGCCAAGCTCCTGATCTCGTATTCTTCGCCCCGTCTCTCGAGCGTTTCGTAGATGGCGGCCGTGTCGGTTGTCTCGCCGTGCGTGACGGTCAGCGATCCATCCGCGATAAATCGGGCGAAGGGCTGGGTGCGTATGTCGCGGCGGCCCTCGTCTGGTATCCAAACGTCGGCCCTGATTGCGTAGCGTTGTTTTTCCTCGCCGCCGACGTCGACCGACTCCAGCGGAAATGCGAAACCCAATGCAGCCAGGTCATCCCGCCAGCCCCAGTCGAAGCCGGCGTGGCAGCTCAGGCCGTAAAGGTCTGGCAATTGCCCTGAGCACTCGGCCCAAATTGCGCGGGTGATCGGTTTGGTAATACTGCTGGTCAGCTTATTGCAATGGTACCGGCGGAATTCGTTTCGTTTTGCTGGATCGGTTTCCGCCTGGGTGGCCATCGTTCGCAGGTGGTCGATTTTCACTACGCCGGCGCCGAGTAGCGGGTTAGCCTTCGGCCAGCATGCCTCGTCTAGCTCGTCGTCTTCGTCGTCTATTTCGGCAATGAAAACGAACTTGCGGTCATCCTCGGTATCGTTGCCTCGCTCAACGACGGCTTTTGCCGCGAGATATTCCTCCTGCCAAATGTCTGACTCATCAGATCCCGCCGTCGTGATGATAAAAAGCAGCGGTTGATCTCGCTTTCCGAGCGATGTCTTCAGCTTCTCCATCAAGTCCCGGTGTTCTTCTTTCCATGCGTGGAGTTCGTCCACGCAAATGACGTGGGGCACTAGCCCGTCGGCCGTCTTGCCCTCGGACGATAGCGGCTCAATCTTTGAGCCGTTGGCCGAGACGGACAGGTTCCACTGAAGGCATTCGATCCTGTCGCGCAAGAATTCGCACCGCTCGACGAATCGGCGTATCTCATCGAATACGATTTGCGCCTGTTTGCGTTTGGTGGCTACGGCGTAGCACTCGGCCCTGGCCTCGATGGGGTCATCCATGACGGCGCACTTCAGGACGACACCGGCCCCAAGCGGGGATTTGCCGTTGCCTCTCGCCATAGATACAAACGACTGCCGGAAGCGGCGGAGTTTGGTTCGGGAATGCTTCCATCCAAAGATGGAAGAAATAATAAAGGCCTGGAAGGGGTGCAGTGAGAACGGAACTCCGTCATAACTGCCGGTGGTGTGCTCCAGCATTGAGAAAAACCGCACTGCCTCGTCCGCCGCACCCCCGTCGAAGTAATACGGCCAGCCATCGACGCCGACTCTAGATTGATCGTCTAGGTGCCGCTGGCCCGCTGCCTTGACTGACTTTCCGGCGATAACCTCCCCAGTCAATACGCCTGAAATGTATTGATCGATGGATGCAACAGTCGGGTCAGCTGGCACTTATTCTGGTCTCGCGGGCCTTTAGAAACTCGGTAAACGGATCGTTTTTTTGCTTCGGCATCGCGTGAACCCGCGCCCGGCTGGATGGCGTTAAACCAAATTCCGTCAACAGCCGGACAAGCAGAAGGGCCTTGCGTTCTTGGACTGTGTCGAACGGGTTGCGGGCGGCGTAGGTTCGGTCCCCCTTTACTGAAATGAATACCTGCCCGTATTTCTCGACGTTGTCGCATGCCTGGCGGTAGTCCTGGTATGCCTGCGCATACAATTCCATCGAGACGTGATCGGCCGAGGATAGTAGGCACATGTCGTCGAGTACCCGATAGAGCTGCTCCCATGCCGTCCTGGCTACTGCCCCTAGATATTGTGGCATCTCGGGTTTGCTAGTCGGTGCCTCTGGCTCGTTAGGCCGCTTGCGGTTCGGGTTTATTTTGAATGTGCCCCGACTCTCGAGCAGCTTGGTCGGTGTCGGTTTTCGGCCTCTCATGGTGGCGCCTCTTGCCTGCGCGGCCTTTGCTGGTGTTATTTTGGTTGAAAAACGTGCATGCCTATCAAGGGGTTCCGGGGAGCCGCCGCTTCGTAGATTTTCGCCCCCCCCTCTCTGTCACCAGTGCAGCCGCTCTATTGGGCCTGGCGGTTGCTCCTTGCTGTCTGCTGGCTCATGGCCTCGCTCGACATCGGCCGTTCGCTGCTCTATCGCTGCTGTCCGTGCGTGCCTCATGTGGTCGACGACGGTGGCGACTTCATCGATGGCTTCGGCCTGCTGGCCTAGGGTATCGGTGATCGCATCCAGCAAATTCA
The DNA here is from genome assembly GCA_963582235.1 of Lentisphaeria bacterium. Lineage (GTDB taxonomy): Bacteria > Verrucomicrobiota > Lentisphaeria > JABSQK01 > CAJWLW01 > CAUZRT01. The sequence goes on along the minus strand of CAUZRT010000303.1, from coordinate 663 downwards.
TCAGTTTATTCGAATCCATTATTCTCCTCGCCCGGTCTTCCTGTCGTGGCATGACTTGCAGAGGGGTTGGTGGTTCATTGCGTCAACGAACAGCTTTTCGTTTCCTCGGTGCGGCTTGATGTGATCAACCACGTCGGCCTTGACGATCCGGCCGTGTTCTTTGCACTCACAACATAGCGGATGGCGATGCAAATATTCCTTGCGGTACTCACGCCATCTCGCATCATAGCCCCGCTGGTTTGCGTTGCGCCTGTATCCCCGGTCTATCTTCTTGGCGAATCGGGACTTCGGTGCTCGCAGGAATTCGGGCATGTCAGCCCACCAGATTGATCCGGCCCTCGGCCGTGAGCGTATCGCCGCCGCTGGCCTCGACCGTCCACATAATCTTTCGCTCGCCGGTTACGGCCGTGAGCGTCAGGTCGGCGTGGGCCGTGGTGCTGTCGTTTGCCACCGTCAGGTTCGCGGTCGTCAATGATGTCCCGCTGGCGACGGCCACCGAGGTGACGCTGGCCAGCTTCTCGTGATCATTCAATACCCGCCCGAATTCCATCGCCACGGTAATAACGCTGGCGGTAGCATCGACTTCGATGATCTGCGGTGCGTCGCGGCCGTCGCCTAGTGGCTGCCACGTGCGGGATCGTGCTACTGAGATAGGTGCCATCT
>CAUZRT010000302.1:0-4233 GCA_963582235.1 Lentisphaeria bacterium | reverse complement strand
ACACTGGGGTGAAATGGGTACGCGCTGGGGAAGAGATCGATCCGTCGCCCAGATTCATGCGCTTCTCTATGTGACCCCACGGCCGCTGCACGCCGAGGAGATCACCGAAACGCTCAGCGTCGCCCGCTCTAATGTCAGTACCAGTCTCCGCGAGCTCCAAGGCTGGGGTATCGTCAATGGTCGTTCACGTGTTTGGAGATCGACGCGATCACTTCGGATCCATGACGGATGTGTGGGATATGGTTCTGACGGTGATGGACGAGCGCAAACGCCGCGAGTTTGATCCCACCCTGGCCGTGCTACGCGAATGTATTGAGGCGCCCGACGAATGACACCGATCCCAACACCCGGGAGCGGTTGACGCAGTTTCTGGAACTGGTGGACAGCATGACAAACTGGTATGATCAAACGCGGCGGCTACCGAAGGCTGCCGTCAAACAGCTGATGACCGCCGGGGATACGATAACTGTTTTGGGTGTACGGTGTTTTCATCGTCATCACGATCGTTGGCCTCGGCTCGTTGTCGCTAAGGTTTCCGCAAACACTGATCGACGGGTCCCCGATGTCGCGGTACCTATGCGGGTTTATCGCTGTGTTCTGGCTGGTGCGGCTGGTCATTCAACTCTTCGTTTTCGACATGAAGCTGGTCCTCAACACCCGTCTGTTGCGATCGGGTTACCACGTCCTCACCCTTGTCTTCATCTATTTCGTGTTGGTCTACAGACTTGGTGCGTTTTGTCCGACTTAACAGTATCGGAATTTTCCAGGAAGATCCGTCACGGAATGCCGGCTCGTGGGAATGAGAGGACTGAATCCGGACACTGGGCGCTGGCGAAATAACCGGCCGCACAACCAGTGCGGTGACGCGCTGACGTTTGACGATGGCAGCAGGGGTGTAAACATCGGGATATCGGCGTCCCCCTCGGCGTCTGGCGCGGCGAGCGTCACTTAAACATTTTCTTGACTTTCTTCAGGAAGCGCTCGCGCATGGGATGAACGTCGTTGTCGCAGAGCTCGGCGAATTCTTTCAGCTTCTCACGCTGCTCCCGGTTCAGATTCTTCGGGATCTCGACGGTGATGTGTACATGCTGATCGCCGCGGCCCTGATGACGAATCGAGGGAATGCCCTTACCCCGCATCCGCAGGATCGAACCGGTCTGTGTACCAGCCGGAATCTTCAGGTTGGCCATTCCCGAGATGGTTGGGACGCTTATGGTGCCGCCTAGGGCTGCCGTCGTGTAGTCGACCGGGAGATCCACAAGGACGTCGTCGTCGCTGCGCTTGAAGATGCCATGTTCTTCCACCAGGAGGACAATGTACAAGTCGCCCGGTGGTCCGCCCCGTTGACCGGCCTCGCCTTCACCGGAGACACGGAGCCGCGAACCTGTGTCGACACCGGCGGGAATGTGGATTTCTATCTTTTTCGTCCGTTGAACGCGGCCGTGTCCGCTGCAGGCAGAACACTGCCTCTCGATGACTTCGCCCGTGCCGCTGCAGGTGTGACATATCTGTCGGACACTGAAGAACCCCTGCGACATGGTGATCTGGCCGCTGCCACCGCATTGGTTGCATGTCGTCTTGCGGCTGCCGGGCTCGACGCCTTCACCCCGGCAGCGTTCGCAGGCCTCGGCCTTGGCAACGTCGACCTGTTTGTCGGTCCCGTAAACGGCGTCCTCAAAATCGATATGGAGGTCATAACGCAGGTCGGCGCCGGGCTGCGGTCCGGTTCGGCGCTGGCGACGACCGCCGCCGAACAGTTCGTCGAAGATGCCGCCGCCGCCGCCGCCGAAGACCTGGCTGAATAAATCGGACGGGTCCGTAAAGCCGCCGGGGGCGCCGCCTGCTCCACTGCCGCGGCGCGTGTAAGCTTCATGCCCCACTCGATCGTACATTTTCCGCTTACCGCTATCACTGAGGACTTCGTATGCCGTCGAAATCTCCTTAAACTTGCCTTCCGCTTTTTCGTCGTCGGGATTTTTGTCCGGGTGATATTTGACGGCCAGCTTGCGGTAGGCCTTCTTCATATCGTCCTTCGATCCCGAACGCGGGACCCCGAGAGTTTCGTAAAAGTCCTTTGCCATCGGAACTCCGATTTCACTTCACGTTGTCGTCGACGGCCGTGTCATCCGTCGCGTCGGCGACCTCTGCCACGCCTTCGCCGCCATCGGGCGACGGTTTGCTGTTCGTCCGGGGACCGTCACTGACAACCACGGCGGGCGCCCGTAAGACACGGTCGCCGACGCGATGCCCTGACTTCCACTCGCGAATTATGTGTCCCTCGGGTACGTTGTCGGAAAACTCCGTCGATATGGCTTCATGCAACGTCGGATCGAACCTCTCGCCGACCGATGCAATGGTTTCGATTCCCAAGGCGCCGAAGCACCGATTGAACTCGGCAAGAATCAAATCCATTCCCTGCTTCAACGTCTGCAGGTTCGTCGATTCATTGACTGCAGTCATGGCCATTTGAAAATGATCCAGGACCGGGAGAATCTCCTCGACGGCATTTATTTTGCCGAAAACGCGTGCATTGGAGATGTCGCGCTGGACACGCTTACGATAGTTATCGAATTCGGCTCTCAGTCGCAGCAGTTTATCCCCGCTTTCCCCGAGTTGAGCCTGCAATTCTTTTATCTGACCGAGTTTGGACCGACGCTTTGGTTTCTTGGGTTTCGCCTTGGAATCTTCCGCTGTTGCCGAATTTGTAGACGATGCCTTCGTCGCCGGCTGACTCTCCCCTGCGACATCGGCCGGCGCCCCCTGTACGGCGGCCGCATCGGGGCCAGCATCGGTGGCGGCCTGCTCTTCAACCTTTGTGGTCTTGTCAGTCATACTCCGTTAACACCTGCATTTTGTGAGTTTCGAAGGGCGTGTTGCAACATCGGGGATCGAGCGTGTGAGCGCGGTCCTGACGAAACGTCACAACACTCGGGCCCACCGGATTACGGTGTCACAGCCGTGGTCCGGTCGACTTCCGGCCGTTGCCGGACGGAATTTACAGGAATCATGCGGCACGGCTGCCCCGCAAACACGGGCCGCGAATCGCATGAGTTCGGTCGAAATAAACTCTTAACTTAGGACAACTTCGGTTGCGGGTCAACCGTCAGCTGGCATGGATGAACTCTATTGAATAGTCCGCCAGCGAACAATCCCGAATGGTATCGATGTGATCAATGACTTTACTGAGTACCTGATTTGCGAAGCGCTGTTCATTGCTCACCACGGCGACGCCGAGGCAAGCGAGATTCCATACATCGTGCGCCTCGATTTCCGCAATGGAAACATTAAACTTCTGTCGTACGCGGTCCTTGACTCGGTTCAGGACCGTCCGTTTTTCCTTCAGCGAGTGTGCGCCGCCAATGTCCAACTCAACAGTCAAAACACCGATAACCATGGATGCGAAATATACACGCGAATCGGGCGGTTGCCGAACAGCTACCGATTAATTTGTGTGACGTCCCCAATGCGTCCGCCTGTGCCACCAGTTGCCGTGGTCGTAGCTGATGGTATTCAACTCCTGCCGTGTCGCTCATTCCTGTTCTTAACGGCTTGTTCTGCTCAGTTTGTTGCCAGGGAAATGCCCCGGACCTCATTTTGTTCAATGTTGCCAAGCTGCTTGTCTTTCGCAGGTGCAACCGCGCAGTAGAAGTGGTACAACGAATCTCCGCGGGTGATGATCCCCGGCTTGTGCGCATAGCGGGAGTCGATACCTCCCGCCGAGCCTACATCGATCAGGACTTCTTCGGACTTCCGCCAATGCGTCAGGTCATCCGAGAAAGCGACACCGGCGCGTGCGTGTCCGTCGGAACAGAGACCGTAGTAGAACATGACCCACGCGTCTTCGTGTTTAAGCACGCACGGATCGAACGCGAAATGTTCGTCGAAGGCTCCGCTTTCACCAATGGGGAGAACCGGGTTCCCTCGGAACCGCTTCCAATGCTCGAGATCGGTCGATGTGGCGAATCCGGTCTGCTCCACCCATGCGCCTTGCCGCACGATTTTTTGCGTTGTAGAAGAGGTAATACGTCTCTGCCGATTCGAGGAGCCATGACTTGTAGAGCCCGCCGGCCTCCCATTCGCACAAAGGTTTTGGTTCAAGGACGGGAGGGCGGACGTCCCATGACTGCAGGTCTTCAGAAAAGCATAACCAAATGGCTGCCGGACCGGCTTCGTATCCCGGCTCCGGATAGGCATGATAGGTTCCGACGAACTGGCCATTCACGCGTTTCAGTG
>CAUZRT010000301.1:0-4260 GCA_963582235.1 Lentisphaeria bacterium | reverse complement strand
TTGCCTTTGACATCATAGCCCTGGCGTTCGACTTCGTAGCCCGCCTGCTTCAATTCGTCCTCAATGAAGTCGGCTGCCTCGCACAGCCCCTCATAGGCGACAACATTGCGGTCGCCGATTTCGCCGCAGAGATGATCGACGTCGCGCCGCAACACCGCTATTAGCGACGCCTCATCCGTCGTCAGTTCCGGCAACGGACCGCGAAAGCTTTCCCCCGGCATGTTAACCATAAAACAGCTGCCCACGGATACAAGAAACAGTATCAGAATAAAAAGTGTTGCGAGTCGCTTGACACCAGCTTTCGTAATTAGTTTAATTCTCAATACCTCGGTCAAAACGGGCGCCGGCCTCACGCCTCGGTCCAGCGCCGGGCCAGCGATCGCAGCACTTTTACAGCCTTGACCATGGAATCGGCCGAGATCCATTCGTCACGCCCGTGAAAGTTCATGCCGCCGGTAAAGATGTTCGGCGTCGGTACGCCCATGAAGGAAAGCCGGGAGCCGTCGGTACCGCCGCGAATGGCTTTGATGTTCGCAGTCACGCCCTCGTCGGCGTAAGCGAGCCGCAGTTTTTCGACAACGGATGGGTGTGCGTCAATGACGGTCTTCATATTGCGATACTGCTCATCGAACTGCATGTCGATCGTGGCATTGGGATGTTTGCCCGCGATCTCGTCAACAATGGCGGCCAACCGGTCCTTCAAGGCGGCGAACGCATCCATATCATGATGGCGCACGATGCCGGAGACACGTGCGTACTCGACATTGGCTGTCATGTCGGTGAACATGACGAATCCTTGACGGCCTGTCGTTGTTTCGGGAAGCATAGTCTCTGGCCAGGAAGCGGCAATCTCGGCGGTTATCCGGGCGGCGTTTGCCATCAGGTTCCTGGCGCTACCAGGATGAATCGAACGGCCGTGAATTTCGATTTCGACGGCATCGGCGTTGAAGCATTCGTCCTCCATCGATCCCAGAAGATCACCGTCGACGGTGTAGGCATAGGTTGCCGCGAAACGTGCGACGTCAAAATTATCCATGCCGCGCCCGATCTCCTCGTCGGGCGTGAATGCCACTTGCACCGTTCCATGCCGCGTTTCCGGATCGTCGAGAAGAAACTGAATAAAACTGAGGATAATGGCGATGCCCGCTTTGTTATCGGCGCCCAGCAATGTCCCGCCGCCCGCGGTGACGATGTCATGCCCGACATGGTTCGACAGTGCCGGGCACTCGGCGGGTGACAAAATGATGTCCTCGCCGGCATCGATGGCAATTGTGCCACCGGAATAATTCCTATGGACCCGGGGCTCGACATTGGCGCCGCTGACAGCTGGCGACGTATCGATGTGGGCTAAAAATCCGATTACCGGTATCGCCGTCGGAGTTTCATTGGTCGGCAGTGTCCCGTAGAGATAGCCGTTCTCGTCCAAACGGCATTGAACGAGCCCGATTCGCTCCATTTCAACGAGTAACTGCTGTGCAAATTCGATCTGTCCCGGCGTCGACGGGCAACTCGCACTGGCGGGGTCGCTCGTTGTCTCCACACGGACATAGCGGAGAAAGCGCTCGAGCAGGATTTCTTTCAGTTCGGCGTTGGTCATCGGGTGCTTACGGTGCCAGGTCCAGGTAAATCGGCTTCCGCCGATTTACCTGGAAACGATCTGACGGATCACGGTGTAAAGAACAACAGCGGCGGAATTGGAGACGTTCAACGAATTTTTAGTTCCGTAGCACGGCAACTGGACGGCCGCATCGCAAAGGCTCAGCGTGTCAGGGTCGATCCCCAGCGCTTCGTTGCCGAAGACGACAGCCAGCGGCAGTTGGTAGCGATGCTCCCATGCGGCCGGCGCGTGTTCGACGGTTTCAACCGCAACGACGTGGTACTGCCGATCCTTCAGTATGCGGACCGCTTCCAGGCTTGAATCACAATGCGTGCAGGGCACCAGCCGTTCGCAGCCGCGGGCCGTCTTTTCGAGCTTTGGATGTGGTGGGGTCGCTGTGTAACCACAGGTTACGATTTGCTCGATTCGGCATGTCTCGGCCAGACGGAATATGTTGCCGACGTTGTAAGCACTCCGCAGGTTGTCAAGGATAACCACGATCGGATGGCTGGCGATCGGAATGTCTCGGTCCCCGGTCCGGACAACGATGTTGCTGGCCATCACATGCTTCAGGTGGGAGTGGTCGTGACTTAGATGCCGTAGCTCTTGCGCAGATGTGATGCCTGAATGCCGAGTTCTTCGCGGTATTTGGCAACCGTCCGGCGCGCGACTTTCAGGCCCTGGTCACGAAGCATGTCAACGATCTGCTGATCGCTCAACGGATGGCCCGGATCCTCCTCGCTGATAAGCGTCTGAATCTTGCTTTTGATGCTCAGGCTCGAGAGCATGTCGCCATCCGAAGTCCGATAACCGGTTGTGAAGAAATGTTTGAACGGAAACAGGCCTCTGGGGGTCTGAATATACTTGTTGGCAATGGCGCGGCTGACGGTCGTTTCGTGAACGCCGATTTCCTCGGCCACCTGGCTCATGGTCAGCGGTTTCATGGACTCTTGACCATCGTCGAAGAATCCATTCTGACGTTTGACGACGATCTCGGCGATGCGGTAAATGGTACTCTGGCGCTGTTCGATGCTCTTGATCAGCGCATTGCCGCCGACAATCTTCTCCTTGATGTATTCGCGGACTTCCCGGGACGTATCTTTATTTTCGAGAAGTTTCCGGTAAAGGGGTGAGACGCGGAGCCGCGGGATGTGATCACGATTGGTACGAATGTCGTAGCCATCCGCACTCTCCTCGACAAAGACTTCGGGGAGCACATACTGATCGGTATCGGAGCGGACGGCCAGGCCGGGACGCGGCTGCAGCGCGCGGATCTCCCGCGTGGCTTTGTACAGCATGGTCGGTGAAACGCGTAGCGCCTTAGCCACTTCCGGGATCCGATTCTTGCCGATCTGCTCAAGATATTTATCGACAACCTTGTAGGTAAGGGTGCCTTTCTTGTTACGTCGCCCGAGCTGCAGAAGAAGGCACTCGCGGAGGTCATGGCCGCCGACGCCCGGTGGATCGAAAGTCTGGATCAGTTTCAAACAGTCGCGAACGTCGCCGATGTCGGCCTGACAGTCGACAATCAGTTCGTCCAGCGAACTGCGCAGGTATCCCGAGTCGTCGATACTGCCGATAATAATCTCGCCGATTCGACGGCTATCCTCATTCGCTTCGCCCGTCCGCAATTGCTCGAGCAGATTGTCATGCAGCGTTGGCTCCGTGGTCAGCGAATCGAAGAAATATTGCCGTTTCTCGTCGACATCGGAGCCGCCGTAGGATGTCGCGTTGCTGGGCGGCAGGTAATTGTTGAACGAGTCCTCTATCTGTATAAGATTCTGCAGGAATTCGTCGCGTTCAGCGTCCTGGCCTTTGCCATCGCCGTTAGGGCTTTCGGGTGATGCGAGTTCTTCGACCGGATCGCCAATCAACTGTTCACCTTCGTTTGCCAGGCGTTCCAAGGTGGGATTGGCTTCCATTTCCTGATTGACACGGGTCTGTAAATCCAGCAGTGGCAGCGTCAGGATCTTGAGCGACTGGATCTGCTGCGGTGCGAAGATCTGCTCCTGTCGCAATACTTGTGTTTGAAATAATCCTTGCTGGACCATTGGTTGATCCGCTATTGGGTAGACACCTCTATTGCAAGTGCCTTATTTGTATATGGATAGGGTACGGACCCACGCAATTTTGAATGGTTGCTTGACGTGGGGCTCGGTTCCTATTAATAATAGTACCAGGAGACCAATTCGTCAATTATGCTGGAAATCACTGTTCTCGGTAGTGGCAGCAGCGGCAACGCCACAATCATCAAACACGGCTTCGAAGCGATTCTCATCGATGCCGGCTTTTCAGGTGCGGAGCTTCAGCGCCGCCTGGAACATGCGTCTGTGTATTCGGGCTGCATCCAGGCGTTGCTGATATCGCACGAGCACGATGACCATATCCAGGGCGCCCGCGTTTTTGCCAAACGAAACGGCAGTATTCCGGCCTATTCGAACTCGCTGACCGCGGAGCGCCTGAAGCAGATGAAAAAGGCGCCTGAACAGATCGTCGTGTTCGCCAACGGCACACCATTCGCAATCGGTCCATTCGAAATCGAGGCATTCTCCGTTTCTCACGACGCCATCGACCCCGTGGGGTTTGTCATCAGTTGCGGACCGCGAAAGGTCGGCATTGTAACGGATCTGGGGCACCTGGGAAAGATGGTGCCGCTGAAGCTG
>CAUZRT010000300.1:0-4264 GCA_963582235.1 Lentisphaeria bacterium | reverse complement strand
TATCTCCTAAATGGCGTGGCAAAGGAAAATCGGCCGGCCCGTTTACCGCTTCGCCGCCGCCAACTTTACCGATTTCCAGATACCGCCGTAATTCGAACGGTCACGTACGCGCACCGTGAGGATATTGCTCGCGCCGATCTTCACTGCATCCCCGAGCGGGATCTCGAAGCGCTTATCCCATCCGCCGCCACCGATGTCATGCTCGCCGATCTGCCTGCCGTTCAGGTAGACCCAAGCAGATTCATCAACCGCGCCGAATGAGAGGGCTAACTCGTGAGCCTTTGCTGCCGGCGAGCGGGAGTTCTCAGCGCACCAATTCATATACGTGCGGCTCAAAGCTTGTAAACCCGTCAGTAAAGCGATTCCCTTTCGGAATGATCTTTCGGTTCTCAAATAGAGTATCTATACTCTTTACAACAACAGACGGTTCGACTACCGAGAAGCTCGCATCGACGTAACTGTCTGAAGTATTGACGGCTATCAGATAGGTTCTATTCTCGAACTCCCGCACGGAACACGCAATCGCCGCCGATGGCTGGACACTGATTTTTAGTTTATCAGTGAGTTTCCGAGCCGTCAGAATCGGAAACAACTGTTCGATTTCACGCGATACTCCGTTATAGACCGACCAGTGGCGCGTCAACTCGTTGCTGATGCCGCCATGACCCATGTGAAAGACAATACCCGCAGCGCCATGCATCAATGCCAGGTACGAGGCGGCCCGGATTTCCTCTGCCGTTCGCGGGTACGGTAAGGACGCGCCGAGCCATAATATAAAGGGCTTGCCCGGCCCGAGATCGCGCCGCACCTCTTTCACCTCGTGCATGATTTCCGGGATTAATTGTCGCATGTACGAGGAGCCCGGACAGGCCAATTCAATGATATCCGCGGAGTCTTTGTAACGTTCCCAATGCCCCTGAGAAATTTGCAAAGCAGTGAGGTGATTAGGATTGACGCTTCTTATAAACTCGCTGATTCTCTCCAACTCATCGGCGTTGTTCAAACGCACTTTGGGTTTTCCGTCCCGGTACATCGGGTATTCCGCTTCATAACTGAGAAACCAATACAAAAGTAAGGAATTCGATGCCTGGGCTGTTACAACCCCCCGGAGATGTTCCCGGAACTCTCCTTCTTCCGGCAAGAGCATAATTAACGGCCCGTCTACCCGCGTCAATCTTGGCAATCCTGCCGAGAGCCGCTCCAGTGGCCGCGATACAAGGCCTAACGGTCCGAATCTCACGTTGAACGTGTCCTCGGATAACGGCGAGGTTGGATCGCCGGCAAAGAACGGGCAGAACGGTTGCTTGTCCACCAGGATGATTCCATCTGACCGGATGCTGATTTCCGGTGTTGGTGACGGCAGTTTCGCGGGCGCCATGGTTCGCTTGAAAAACACACGACAGACCGAATGCAATCGTGCACCGCCTTTGTCCAGCAGATGAGCGGTCATGAGGTACCGGCCGATCTCCCATCTCCCGATATCAAACGAAGCGGTAACCGGTTCTTTCGGATCACGAATTATGATCCGCTTTTCGGCCAGGACACTGCCGTCAGTTTCCCTACGAATTTCAACTTCAAAATAGGCGGCATTCTCAAGCTTCCCGGTGAGGCTGACCAGCGCGTACCGATCCGCCGGCAAGTAATAGTAGCGATCCATGAGGGCAGATGGAAGCGGGCCAAAACTGAATGACGCCGAGTACGCCCAGGCCGCTCTGGCGTCGTACCGCTCACCGCTTTCGTGATTGCCGATGACAAGGGCCATCTCCGGGCCTTTGTGGGTAAGTGGCACGGCATTCAATTTTCGGCTTCGGACGTCACACACAAGGCGAACCAACCGTTCCGTTTTCGGTTCCAGTCGAGTCGTAGCGACCTGCGATATTGGCTCTGCAAGCAGGTCAGAACTTGCCCATTCCGTTTCGATGACCAACGGCGAATCCGTTCCGTTCCGAAGTTTGATTTGCAATCCGGAACCGGTCATTTCCAATATGGAATACGACACGTCCGGTACTGACCCGAAGCGCAATTTTCCAAACTGGTGAGGGCGATTAAAGCCGCCCAGAATCATCGCCCAACTCGAGTTTTCGCTTAGCCCCTCCTCGTAATAATTGCGATTCAGGTTAATGCCCCAGATATCTCCAGCTTGTGGGAAAGAAGTCGCAAGTGATGCGAACGGAATCCGCATCTCCGCGGTCCAGTACTGTGAGTGGCTTCTTGTTTTCAATTCCCATTTCGGATTCCACGTCTCATCTCGGACACCATCATCCGGTTTGATATACGCCTCGTAGCGCACCCCCGTCGGCGCGATGCCAAACTGATAATACGCTGTGCGGTCGTGATCGGTATCGAGAAAAATCTCGACCGATCTTTCTCCGAAAATGCGCTCGTCATCATTCGTCGTTGTTCTTGATGTGATCGGTTCAACGGCAGTCTTGTTGCAGCGAAAGGCAATGTAGATTGAGGTATCATCATAGGTGATATAGCCAGTGGTTTGATCTCTTGGCCACTCCCCATGATTCGTGATAAAACCGGAAACCATCGTCGACTGCTGCCAACACGCATCCGCGAGTTCACCGTCGATGACTGGGGGTGTCGATGTTGGCCCCACGCGCAAGATGTTCTCTAATGATGCGCGGGCCGGTATTGCCTGGGTCGCAGCAAGAACAAGCAGTGCGCCGAAAAATGTCAAAGTGAAGCAGGTGATTATCCTGCCGAGCGAACGCGAAGAACTAGTAATCATTGCTTTTATATGAATAACGCAGGTTAAGGTTGTTCGGATGTTGCGGTGGCGATGCGCCAGCGTCCCTCGTAGTCACAGGCCTCGTAGAACATCCGGAAGCGGCCGTCCGGCAGGTCGATGACGCACGGTTCCGACGCCTTGGCGCGGTCCCACTTGCCACCGTTGTCTATGCAGATATCGGGGTCTTTGAGCCACTGCAGTCCGTCAGCAGAGACGGCACTGAAGACCCGGCCATGGTATTGAGAGCCGGCAGGGACCTCCGGGGCTGCCACCCAGCCGGCATAGTACATGCGGTAGCTACCATCGCCAAGTCGCAGAACTTCCGGGGCATAGACCTCGTAGCCTTCGAGAACTTTTTCCCGGGCTACACGTACGCCCGGCTCCAGCTCAAAAAGCAAGCCGTCGTCGGATACCGCACTGACGATACAGTGATCGGTGAAGTCACTGGCGTAGAGACGGTATCGCCCGTCGCCGGCACCTGAATCAGGGGCGATATACAGGCACCTTGGGGCACCGTAGGAGGTATCGTCGGCTTCTAGACGAATCCCGGGCTCCTGCCGCCAGTCAATACCGTCCGGGGATCGGGCGCTGCCGATGACGCTTTTGACTGGCCCATCGGAGCCCTGAATGCGACCCTCGAAGTACATGCGATAGCTGCCGTCGGCAAGCGGGATGACGTCAGGACCCCAGATGCAGTTCCCCGTGCCCTCGCCCCCCGCGTCCATACGAACGCCTTCCTCCTTTTGCCAGGTTTTCGCGTCGGTGGAGAAGGCGCTCAAGATGTAGCCTGTCGTTTCCGGACGTGGGCGTTCTGGGCCGATCGCGTTGTAGTAAATTCGATACCCGCCTGCTGTTCTGACGACGTTAGGCGTGAGCGTGTGACCGGCGTCCAGGGGGCCATTCGAGTCGATGGCGACATCCAGGTCTTTGATCCATCGCCGTCCCGGATCTACTTCCTGATAGTGGACGGAGTGAATGAGCTCGTCATGCTTCATAACTGGTGCCATCGGTTCTTTGTGAGTAGATAGTGTCTGTTCAACAGTTGGAGCGGTTACGATGAATTAACGCTCGAATAACCCGGGTTAACGTCTCGCCCGCAGGCGCAGGAGTTTACCGCCGCCGGGTATCAAGCTTACTTTCACCCTTCGACTGGGCTCAGGACCAGTCTGCGACTGGTCTGGGGCGGGGTGCCATTTTCCTGCCTTAGCGTCGAACACGTCCATTGGTCCCGGGCCGACGACAGTCGTGTTTATAACCCGGTTGTAGTCGAGGTTCACCGCCAGCACATGCGTCGGCTGGTCGCTGGTACCGAAGTAACCCAGAAGGATACCCTTCTTCTGGTCCGCAGCCACCGGGGGTGCCACGGTAAAGGTAGCATCGGTCGGCAGCCCCACCGCGCCCGAGGGAACGGCGCCCAGATGATACGCCCCCAGCGAAGTCAGCGGCTGCAACTCCGTGCCGATGGCAATAAACTCGGGGTGGATATCACGCAGGGCCTCGCCGAGCGGGGTCAGCGGCGCGGCGGCG
>CAUZRT010000299.1:0-4268 GCA_963582235.1 Lentisphaeria bacterium | reverse complement strand
CTTTTTCGTTAGTCATTAGTCGGAGAAACTAGGGTTTACCCAGACGCTGTATCGATGAATGCCATCTCCCGTGTTTATTTCGAAAAATGCGCCCTGTTTCTGATAACTGGTGGTTCTAGTTGGTTGAGCCGATCAGGCGCTCGCGGAGCTTCTTGGACAGAAAGTCGATTGCATAAACCGTGACCAGGATCAAGAGGATGATCACGCAGGCTTGGTCCCAGACATGGGTCCGGATCCTGTCGGCGAGCAGGAGTCCGATCCCGCCAGCGCCGACAAGGCCCAGGATAGTGGCCGAACGAGTGTTGGATTCGAACATATAGAGGGCGAACGACAGCATCACTGGCAGCACCTGTGGAATGACGCCGAACCGTACGACCTTTACCTGGTTCGCCCCGGCCGCCTTGACGCCTTCTATTTGTTTGCGATCGACATTCTCGATCGCCTCGGAGAACAGCTTCGAGAGTGTCCCCGTATCCGAGATCGCAATAGCCATGATCCCGGCCAGGGGGCCGAGGCCGATAGCGCGGACGAAGATCAGGGCCCATATCATCACGTCGACACCCCGCAGCACGTCGAAAAAGCGTCGAATACCGAAGTGGAAAAACCAGGTGGGAATGATGTTCTTCGCGGCCAGGAAACTGAGCGGAAAAGCGATGACGCTGCCGATCAGCGTCCCCAGGAAGGCCATTCCCAAGGTCTCGAGAATGCCCCAGAAGAACAGGTCGAAATTGCCGCCGGTGCTGGGCGGAAACATCAGTCGCGTAATGAGGCCAAGCTCACTCAAGCCGTCCCATAGGCGGTATGGCGAGAAGTTGAAGCGAATTAGGCAATAGATTACCAAACCTCCAAACACGGTCCAGTATATCCATGAACGCACACGTTCTCTCAGCGGCCGGGAAAATGCCTCTGGAAGGCTCTCCCTTGCTGACAGGATTTGGGCGTCCGTAATCGCATCAATTCTTAGAGTCACCGGAGGAATTCCTTACCGATCATGCGGTGGCGAACTTCCTCGCAGCTCATGTCGACGGCGATGACGGCGGCGACGATGATCAGCAGGATCGCACTCACGTCGTCGTAATAAGAGAGGCGGATGTTGGTGTAGAGTTCATAGCCGATGCCGCCGGCGCCAACGAAACCCAGTATGGCGGCCGTTCGCACGTTGATTTCGAAACGCCAGAGAGTATAAGAGGCGAAAGCGGGAAGAACTTGTGGGACAACTGCGAAACGGATCATTTCGACCCAGTTTCCACCGGCGGCGCGAACTCCTTCGAGTGGATTGGGATCGATGTTTTCATTGACCTCCGCGAAAAGTTTTCCTGAAGCCCCCATTGTATGAATGGCGAGCGCCAGGATGCCGGCTAACGGTCCGAGGCCCCATGCGAAAACAAACACAAGAGCGTAGACCAAATCCGGCACGGAACGCGCTATCTCGAGAAATCTGCGGGTAATAAAATAGATCCAGTGGGTAGTCATAAGGTTGTTTGATGCAGAGAAACTGAGAATGAAGGCGCAAACGGTGCCCATCAGTGTCGCGAAGAATGCCATTAGTAGTGTTTCGGCGAGGAGTTCCAGCCATTTTCCGATGTTCCAGTACCATTCAGAGACATCGGCCCCCAATGTTTCCCAGCGTAACACCGGCAACAGCTTCTCGATGTACTCCGTGGTACGCGGAAAGCCCTTGATCAGGACCGCAATGTCGAATTGCCCAACAATGACGGCCGCCGTCAGACAGGCTAGAAACACGCCGATGAAGACCACGGATTGTATGCGTTTTTTACGGAGCATCTCGTTGCGCGCTCTTTCGAACACGGCAACGGGGTCCGACGAGCCCTCGGGCACAATGTCATCAGGCATAGGCATATAATGGCGAGCGATTTCCATAACGTGAAGAGGAATAAAAAAAATGGCGGGGCAGGACCCTTCTGCCCGCGCCATTGGGTAATGGGAGGGTTAATTTTTCTTTTTCTTCTTGCGGGCCGCACGTAGGAATTTTCGGGCCTCTACTTGCGTTGCGTAATCCTTGTGGGTGACAGGAACGTAACCTCTCACATCACCCTGAGCAGCAGCGCGCAGCACGGCCTTGTTTTCGGTTGCCATATCGAAATACATCTGTGCGATGTCCTTCTTCATCTGTTCCGGCAGTTCCTTGCGGACAGCGAGAAGCGGGTTTCTGATCGGATCGGACTTGTCGATTACGCGCACTTGGTCGCGCTTCAACAAACCCTTATCCATCATCATCCGGAGGTTGCCGAAGCTGTCGTTTTCCGCGGTCCACGTGTAGACGGCGTCATAGGTGCCTTTCAACAAGGCGAGAACGCTCTGTTCGTGGCCGCCCGAGAACGAGGTCTTGCCGAAATACTTGTCCGGATCGATGCCCGCATTCACCAGGGTGACCATGGGCACGATATAGCCCGACGTAGAGTTCGGATCGGCAAACGCGATCGACTTTCCTTTCAGGTCCTTCAGGCTTTTGTATGGACTGTCGGAACGTACGGTCAGGATCGAAAAATAGCCGGTCGTGCCGTCCAGCCCTTGGGTTGTTACAATTGGCTCGATGCAGCCCTTACAGTCCAGCCACGCGGATGCGTACCCGGCGCCGCCGATACGTGCCATTTGCAGGTGTCCCGCCATCAGCGCCTGGCCGACGCCGGCATAATCGGAAGCCTGGAACAGCTTCACTTTGACGCCGAGTTTCTTCTCGGCGTATTCGATGTAGATCTTGTAGCGATCGACGGTCGTCATCTGGTTTTCGAGAGTGAGAACGCCGAAGTTGATCGTCGGATACTTGTCTTGCCAACCGGCAAAGGTAGGCGTGGTTGCCAACAGCACGACGGCAGCTGCAGCCGCGGTTAAGGCTGTTGGTATCAAGCGATTAAAAAACATAATGTTAGCTCCCTTGGATTGTTTGATTGTGTGCTCTTTTCAGCGTATTGGCTGCCCTAGTCGGCAGCAGGTGATCGATTCTTCTATTTTGTCACTCCTTCCTTCTAGGCTTGTCCTGGTTCGCGCCGTCACTCGGTAGTTCCTATTTCGGTAATGGCTTCCAGGTCTGTCGAGGTAACGGTGATGTCAATATCTTCGCCTTCACCATCGACCCCATAAATTTCACGGATCTTTTCAGTCGATAATTCTGCTGGGGGACCGTCGAACACCATCTGGCCGGTGACCATGCCGATGATCCTGTCGCAATACATCCGGGCGGTATCGACTGTATGGAGATTGCAGATCACGGTGATGCCGTCCTCGGTGTTGATCGAGCGTAGGGCATCCATCACCAATGCGGCGTTCCGCGGGTCTAGTGAGGCAATCGGCTCGTCGGCCAACACGATCCCCGGCTCCTGGGTCAGGGCACGGGCAATGGCGACGCGCTGTTGCTGGCCGCCCGACAGAGTGTCGGCGCGCTGCAGCCCCTGTTGGATCATGTCCAGGCGATCGAGGGCCATTACCGCCAGCGCCCGTTCGGCAGGCGTAAACATCTTGAAAATCCCCGGCAGTGTCGGCCGATGGTTGATGCGGCCGATCAGCACATTGGTGATCACGTCCAGGCGCGGCACCAGGTTGAACTGCTGAAAGATCATGGCGCACTTAGCACGCCACGCGTGCAGGGCCCGTCCCCGCAGGGACGTGATTTCGGTGCCGTCGAAGGTGATGCTGCCGCTGGTCGGATCAAGGAGACGATTGATGAGACGCAGGAGTGTCGATTTTCCCGCACCAGAACGCCCAATAATCCCAACCATCTGGCCCGCCGGAAATTCCAAGCTTACGTCGTTTACCGCAACGACGTCGCCGAAACGCTTTTGCAAGCTTATCAGGCGTAACACCACGTTTCCCAATATTTTGTGCCGTCAAGTTGGTTCCGTCGGCACAAATCTCGCCGTGCGTCGTGACGGCAATTATTTGAAAAGAAAGGATAATTTATTGACACGTGGGCTTCCCTGTTAAGACCGATTAAGACCGATCCGCTATTTTTGTTAGGATCATTTTAAACAAAAAAAATTATTAATGGTAAATAAATTTTCTTAGGGTGAAATTTCCCGATTTTCCCTGTCAGGCTGTTTCCGGGCATTCGTGGAAACAGCCTAACCCGAATCCCGGCCCTCCGCTACCTCGCCCGTCTTCGCCCGCTCCGTCAACAATCGAGCGTATGGTCCCGTTCCCACTGGGTCAGGTGTCGGGTGTATTTGTTCCATTCCTCCATCTTGAGCTTTATGTAGCTGTCGATGATTTCGTCGCCCATTGCGGCCCGCAGAACCTTGCTCTTGTCGGTG
>CAUZRT010000298.1:0-4271 GCA_963582235.1 Lentisphaeria bacterium | reverse complement strand
GCGGTGGGCAAATTCAACCGAGTTTTGCGGCCATTGGCCTTAACCATTCCCTTCCTGCTCCCGTGTCAGACAATTCCGCTCAACTCAACATGACCTTTGAGAAGCGCAACACCGTCCGCGAAAAGCTGCGGACCGGCAAGTTCTGCATCTTTCTCGAGTATGCCGTACCGGCCACCACACAGGACCTGAAGTTGGCCCTCGCTCCCGGAATGGAAATGGCCAAGTATGCCGGTGCGGAGGAACGGGTGACGGCCCTCATCGTCGGGCCCGGCCCCCCGGTCGGCAGCCGGCCCGACATCTACGATGTCGCCGGACACATTCGCAATGTCTGCGCTACCGAGTCGGTCGTTGCCGTGACCGGGCACAACGGTGACATCGACAGTTTGCGTAAGACCGTTGCCGGTCTCGACTCACTCGGCGTAACCTCCGTTCTGGCGCTGACCGGCGATGTCGATCCCGATCATCCGCGCGACAAACGCGGCGTCCCCGTTTACCGCCCCAACGCCTACCTGGACAGTTGCCGGATGATCCGGATCATCCGCGCCAACTGTCCCGAGATGACTGTCGGCGCCGCCGTCAATCCGTTCAAGTACAACGTCGCCGACAACTTTCTTCAGTATTTCAAGATGATTCGCAAGCTCAACACCGGTGCCGATTTCATCTCGACACAGGCGGGTTGGGACATGAAGAAATACCAGGAACTACAATGGTTCTTGCGCAGCCGCAGCATCAGCGAGCCCGTCGTTGCGCGGCTCATGATGGTGTCGCCCGATGAGGTCACCGGCATTGTCGGCCATCAACGCGCCGGCCTCGTCATGTCCCACGAACTCGGCGCCCTGATCCAGCGCGAGTCTGCACTCAATGAGAAGCAGGCCATGAGCGCTCAGATTCGCCGGCTGTCGCTGCAGGCCGCTGGCTGCAAGCTCTTCGGCTACAGCGGCATTCAAATCGCCGGATTACCCGATGCCAAGACGGCAAAAGCGGTTGTCAAGCGCATCACCGAGTCCCTTGACGGAATCGACAGTTACGAATCCTGGCTCAATGAGTGGAACGACTTCCACAACCGCATCGAAATGGCGCCCTATCCGGATCGGTATTATGTTTTCAAGGATTTGATGACCCCGGAGTATCCCGATTACGATCCCGATGCCGTACGCCAGACCGACACGTCGCTCCCCGAACCCACGCGCGGCGACAAGATCCGCTACAACCTCGCGCGCGCCCTGCATTTGCAGAAATTCGATAATCCACCCGTCAATCTCCTCAAAGGCCCCCTGTGCGGTTATCGCAAGGGACGGGATTGGAATCTCGAGCGCACCTTCAATGTGTGCGCCGCCGGCTGCCCCAAGGGACTCGAAGACGGGCCGTGCGGGGGTTCGCTGCCCGACGGTACTTGCGAATTCGGGCACCAGGCCTGCATTTTTCATAAGATCATCGCCCTGGCCGATTGGCAGAACAAGCTCGAGATGCTCGAGGAGCCGTATGAGGATTGATGAGGACGATTTCCTCGATGCCCTGTTCCCAAAGCTCACCGCCGACCCAACGGTCGCCATTGGGCCCGGCGATGACTGCGCCGCTCTCGAATGGACCGATGATCAACTGCTGCTGATCGCCGTCGATCAGGTTGCTGCCGGCATCCATTACTTTGCCGGGTCGGCGACCGCTACGCCGCCCGCCCTGGCCGGCCGAAAACTCCTGGCGCGAAACATCAGCGACATCGCCGCCATGGGCGGCCGCCCCTCCCACGCCCTGCTCGCCGTCGCCGTCACCCCCGATCGCGACCGTGAATGGGTCGACGCCTTCACCGACGGCATCCTCGAACTGGCTAAAACATTTGATGTGCATCTCATCGGCGGGGATTTGGCCGTGGCCACAGCCGATGTCGCCGGCCTCACGATCCTTGGAACAGTTGCCAGGACAGCTGCCTGCCGGCGGTCCGGCGCATGCCCGGACGATCATATATTCGTCACCGGCGAATTCGGCGGCTCGCTCGAGACGGAAAAGCATCTTACCTTCACTCCGCGCGTGGAAGAAGGCGCATGGCTCGCCGAAAGCGGTTTCACCCACGTGATGATCGACGTCAGCGACGGCTTGCTCAAGGACCTCGGGCGGCTTTGCCGGGCGTCCGGTGTGCAGGCGATAGTCGACAAAGACAGCGTGCCGCGCACATCAATCGGCAGTGACAGGGCGACTCTCAATCAGGCGATGCTCGACGGCGAGGATTACGAGCTCATTTTCGCCGTTGCCTCAAAGCGAGCCGGGGAACTGGAGCAGGCATGGCCGTTCGCGACGCCCCTGACCGCCATCGGCCGGTTTGCGGACTCCGTAGCCGGACAACCGGCCATCGTTACGACCGGCGGCGACGATCTCAACGGACGTTACCGCGGAACCTACGATCATTTTGTAATTTAAAACAGGTGCCGCCTGTTTTAAATTATTGGCAAATAGACAAAAAATTCTGTGCCCTTGCCGACACTGCTCTCTACATGGATCCAACCGTTGTGATTTTCGATGCACCCGTAGGCCATCGCTAATCCCATCCCGGTGCCCTTCGCGCTCTTCGTCGTGAAAAACGGATCAAAAATGTGGTTCATTGTCTCGCGGTCCATGCCCGTGCCGGTATCACGAATACGGATCACCACGTACTTGGCGGGATTCCGTGTTGGGTCGTCCTTTCGCCATCCCATTGTGAATTCGTTTGCCGGCTCCGCGCGAACAATGATCTTGCCCTGACTGTCGAACAGAGCGTCCATGGCATTGAGCAGGATGTTCAGCAGAACCTGCTCCAGCTGCGTGAAATCCCCTTCGACGTTCATCGGGTCCGGATGCACGACAACCTTGAGATCCGTCCGCTTGCCGGCCATTGGCCGGAACAGGGACTCGGTCTGCCGAATCAGGTCCGCAATGTTGATATTGACCACCTGGTACTTCCCGCCGCGTGCGAAGCCGAGCAACTGGCTGGTCAGCCGGCCGGCGCGGTCCGTCGCCACGGCGATATTGGATACCAGTTGTTTCGCCTGCGAACGTTGCTCGACTTTGCTGTCCAGCAGGTCAAGGCTGCCCTGAATGGCGTGCAGCAGGTTGTTGAAATCGTGGGCGATCCCGCCCGCCAGTTTGCCGACCGCTTCCATCCGCTGGGCGTTGATCAGGTGTTCGCGCAGCTCTTCCCGTTCCTGCTCGAGCTGCCGGCGCCGGGTGATGTCACGAGCGACCAGCAGGGCGCTGCGATTGCCTTGAATCAACAGCGGCGTAATGGTTGCGTCCAGCACAAGATCGTTACCGGATTGCGTTTTCATCTGCATTTCATGGAACGATACGTTCGTTCCCGGTGCCGCCGCACTGCCTTTGCTCGAACGCGGAAACAGATCGTTCCAGATGTTGCGCCAATCAGAGTCGCCGTTTTCTCCGGTATGCATAATTGACTGGACGTCCAGGCTGTGCAGCCCGTCAATGGGATAACCCAGTTTTTCCGCGGCGCTGCGGTTGGCATCCAGGATTATACCGGAGTGGGCGACAATGAAAATCAGGTCATTGGCGTTTTCCACAACCATCCGGTAACGCCCCTCCCACTCGCGCAGGTTCACCTGCAGGCGCCGTGTCTGGCCGTAGCTCCCGAAAATCGCCGTGACGATGTCCCACGGACTGCGCTTCTGCCGGCTCTTCTTCGGAACCTGCCGCAGATGCAGGTAAACATTAGTCAACGCTGCCACCCAAATCGTCGCCAAGGCCCGGAACATGTAGCTGTGCCCCAACGTCAGCCACCAGTCCTCACCGCGAAAATTCGTCAGCAGTTGGAAAAAGAACGAATCCAGCACCTGTGCCGAGATCAACGCCCCGAATACCGATACGGTCAGGTTGAAATTGTAATTGCGCAGCAACTGGTAAATCACCGGCAGAACCAGAAACTCGACGAAAATCGAAAGCAGCGCGGCCATCATATAAAAGCGGCTCGAGCCGTACAGCACCTCCATGAACATCGGCGGGAAATTCGGTGATTCCGCGAAGCCGGGAAAGAAGAACTGGTATTGCGAGAGAAACGACAGGTAAACAAATATACCGGCCACCACCACCACACCGAACATCAGTCGCTGCGCCTCCGTTGTGCCGTCGACGATGTACGTGATCAGCAGCGCTGCCATGAACGGCGCTAACAGAACCGGCCCCATTGTCGCTTCCGGCACCGGTGGATAGACCATAATCCGAAGTTCAGAGGCCGTCACCAGTTGGACGACGACGATGATCGCACCCAGCGCCAGATAAAAGGCGGCGTT
>CAUZRT010000297.1:0-4290 GCA_963582235.1 Lentisphaeria bacterium | reverse complement strand
CGATCCGCGGCTGAAACTCCGGAACGTCATGGAACAACTTCTCGGCGTTGTAGTAAACGTGATGGGCGAAAATATTCCGGCAGTAATCGAAGGCGGAAACGTCGAGTCTGCTGAGAACATTAAAGGGGACGCCGATAAGTTCAACGTCATGGCAGATCATGTTGATCTCGGCATCGAATGACTCGGCCTGCATTGCCGCTCCGGATGCGGCGCCATCCGCCGCCGCCGGTCCCCGTAAAACTCGCGAACGTCACCGTGCACGATACCGGTCGTGCCACGATTGTAGCAGACAACCCCATGGCCAAATTGCAGCAGTCGTCGGACGATGGCCGACAAAATATTTCCGGTTCCGCCAAGGATGCCGACTTTCATGAAAGTTCCGGACATGGTATCGTACGCGTTTTGTTCAGGGGACGGATTGCGCTCCGTTGTACCGTAGAACTTCGCCGGATAGATTTCGAATTCCCGACGGTCGTATGGTAACGAGCCGTGGATTGTGGTTCGGCCGTCGTCCGTGAAACCATTTAGTTTCTAAGGAGCGTCCGCCGCCGCGCGATGCAACCCGGTTGTTACAAATTGGAACTCTGAATGCCGGACGTATCAGTAGCACAGACAGAAATGTCTGCGCTACTGATACGTCCGATTGCCATCATCGAATTGACTAATAGCGCGAGAAAACCTCCATGGACCAACCACACCCAATGAACAAAGCCGTGACTCTCATCGCTGCGACGACCCCTTGTGCAGGATCCCCCGAAAGTTGCTGGAGTGGGACGCGCCCGGTATTGTATCTGCCAACCCGAAAATCTTAAACGATGCGAATCACCATCTGAACCCGGAGCCATACGATGTCATCCGAACGTGTTGCTAAAATTCGCCGTCGCCTCGAGGACGCGTTTGATCCCACGCTCCTCGAGATCGAAGATCAGAGCCACCTTCACGTCGGTCATGCCGGCGCCAAAAGCGGTGGCGGGCACTTCGCGATCCGTGTCCGGGCGGCGGCATTGGAGGGGCTGCCCCGCGTCAAGCAGCACCGTATGATATATGAGGCCATGGGCGATATGATGGGTACGGAGATTCACGCCCTCAGCATCCAAGTCTGATGCAATGTCTGTATGCGCCCACGCAGCAATTACGATTTCGATAGAATGATCAAATGGTCCCCTCTCAACTGCCTGGTGTCCTGTCTTTTAATTAGCCTTAGCAATGATTGCGCCTCTTTCCCCGCTGAGTGTGACGTTGGCTGAGCCGGTGCGTACTGAGACGTACGTGCCGGCTCGGCCAGCGGTACGCCAGCGGAGGAAGAGGCGCAACTCCTTTGGGGCGCGGGTCGTTGGTCGTCCCGCATGCGGGACGACAGCATCGCCTTATTGCCGGCGACGCACCTGAGCATCCAAAATACCTCGCGTCATTGTCCAAGGTATTTAAGAGACAGGACACTAGCTGGGGCCGAGAATGAGCACCCAACTTCGATTGCCGCCGCCGGACAGATTTGACGATACTGCGGACCTGGTCGTGGTTGGCGTTTGGCCGCACAGGCCTGGCAGCCGCCGTCCGTGGCGCCGAGTTCGGTAGCCGCATCGTCATGCTCGAGAAAAATTCGAACTTCGGTAGGTCCACCGGCATTGCGGTGGGATCGATGACGGTCTGCTGCACGTCCATGCAGAAGGCCGAGGATATTGAAGACAGCCCCAATGATCACAACGCAGATATCGGCAAGGATTACGGGATACGATGTGTCAGCCACGGGCGGATCCCATGAGGGATGGTATTCCGTTCCAACGGGACTCACGTCCGCCGAGGCGGAAAACTTATTGTTGGTAGCCGGACAGTCCAAAGTAGCACCGACTTCCAGCCTGTGCTACAATCGACAGATCCGTGCAATCGATGCCTGACCGGACAATCCAAGTTTCACGAGATCGGCAGGCGGCACGTTACGGCTTTACAGCTACACGAAAATGCGTCTGTTCCTTAGCTGCCTGCACGGCCATATCGAGATCGGCCAGCACGAACGGCGGGCTTACGAGCTCCTCGTAGGGATACTTCTCAACGGTCCGTTCCAGCAGGGCAACCGCCGCATCCAGATGCCGCGAACTGTAATTGTGGACGCCGCGGATCGTGAGGCATTTTCGAATGATCTGCTCGCCGGTGATATCGAGCCGTGACTCCGGGTGTACCATGCCCACGAACCCGTAGAAGCCGCCCGGGCGCAACAGCCGGATCCCTTCGGGCACCAGTGTGGACACACCGGCAACCTCCAGCACCGCGTCAACGCCGTCCGGGGCCGCGTCCTCTATCTGTCGGCGACTCTCGATACAACGCTCGGGCCGACCGTCGACTGCGGTGCCGCCGAAACGGGCAACCTGGGCCATACGTCGTTCGTTGATGTCGACACAAAAGATATTCGCCACACCCCGTTCATGCAACGCCGCACACGCATATATCCCGAGCATGCCGCCGCCCTGAATGACAACTGTCCCGGCTGAATCCGGGATGGTCGCGATAGCATTGATGACCGTCGCCAACGCACAATTGATCGGCGCAGCAATACGATCCTCGAGCGCATCGGGTACGCTCACGATGTGTGTTCCGCGACGCAGCACGATGTGTGAAGCATAGCATCCATTCAAACCGCACCCGTCGCTCAGCGGCGCATGGCCGTACTTGAACAGTGACCGGCATTTCTCGGGCAGGTCGTACTCGACGCAAAATGGACATATGCCGCAACTGTCGGCAATACTCCAGGTGATACGGTCGCCGACATGCAAATTGCCCCGTCCCTGGCCCGTCGCCACAACGCGCCCGACAGCTTCGTGGCCGAGGATGCATGGTGTGCGCTCTTGACGCTGCCCGGCGAGCGTGTGCAGATCCGATCCGCATATGGTCGCCAGTTCGATGGCGACCAGGACCTGCCCGTCATCCAAGACGTCCGGCAACGGCTGCGTCGCCGCTCGCAGCGGACGTTGATGACCGTCAAAGATTCGGCACACGGCCGCAGATGACGAAAGTCGCGAGGCTCGATGGTCAGCGGTCATTAGAAATCCATTGTTCGGGTTTACTGACTGCTCTCACGAATCTGATCGAAAAATCTATGCACCTTTCGAAACTCCTGATACATATCGAAATGTTAGCGCCCGCAACTCGATCCGTCAATTCTCAACCCCACAGCCGTCGGTCCCCCACTCCCAATTTCCCACTCCCAATTCCCCCGACTTCGCCCTCCGTGGCTTCGGCGGGCTAACGCCCTCCACCCTCGATGCTCCGGAATCCACATTGCGGCTTGCATCCTCTGCCTCTGAGCTTACGTTCCCAAATCTCCAATGGTGGAAACCGGGAACCCTGTGTCGAAGGAGAACTCGCATGCGATTTAAAGACAAGATTGTATTGATAACCGGTGCGAGCGTCGGAATCGGTCATAGCGCCGCGCTCATGTTCGCCCGTGAAGGTGCCAGGTTGGTCATCAATTCACAGAGTTCACGTGGCCAGACAGTGGCCGAAGAAATCACCATTGGCGGCGGCCAGGCGATCTTCGTGCAAGGAAGCGTCGAGGAACCCGCCGATGCACAACGGATGGTTGAAGCGGCCGTTGCAGAATTCGGTCGACTGGACATCCTTGTAAATAATGCCGGCATCGTCCTTCCGGGTACCGTGGACAATATGAGCGTCGAAGATTGGGATCGGACCATTGCGGTCGATGTTCGCGGCGTTTTTTTGATGTCGAAGTTCGCTGTGCAGCAGATGCTGCACCAAGGCGGAGGCGTCATCATTCACAATGGTTCGATCGCCGCCGTGACGGGTCTGAAAGATCGCGCCGCCTCGACTATATTGACAAGAAGATCCGCGTCAATTGTGTCAATCCCGGCACAACCTTGACACCCTCGCTGCAGGATCGGATCGACGCCTTCGATGATCCCGTCGAGGCCAAAAAGATGTTCATCTCGCGCCAGCCGATGGGACGACTCGGCGAGCCCGATGAGATCGCTGCCGGAATCCTATACCTGGCCAGTGACGAGGCTTCGTTTGTCACCGGCGCAATCCTGAATATCGACGGCGGCGTGACGATCTGAATTATCTGTCGCGGAAATGCACCCCGTACGCGACCTCGACGCAAAGATGCCCCATTAAGCTTGGCAACGGGGCAGGCCCCGTCGGTCAATTGCAATCTCCGCGTCCCGAAAGGGCATTCCCTCAGCCGACGCCCGGCGCCGCGGGTTTCCCGACGCTGGGCGACTTACATCGAACTGTCCGTCTAATCATCCTCCCGGAACTGACTCTGTAGCTCGTACATCC
>CAUZRT010000296.1:0-4291 GCA_963582235.1 Lentisphaeria bacterium | reverse complement strand
CCGGAAACAGTAATTGCGCCGCTGCACCCTGTAAACCCGGGCTGGCGCGGAATACAGCCTCCATGGACTCGTTCTGCCACGGCACATAGACTTCCCTCCCTACGAGCGGCGGAGAGAACGGCTTTATGGCCGAAGATAGTGTCCAGGGAAGGCTGGCGGCAATTTTGGGGGCCGATGTGGTCGGCTATAGCCATATGATGAGCGTTGACGAAGTCGGGACGTTGTCGCGGCTGAAGTCGCTCCGACGTGAATCATTCGATCCCCAGACAAAACAAAATGGCGGGCAGATATTCAAAACGACGGGCGATGGCGCATTTGTTGAATTCAAGAGTGCGGTCGGGGCCGTCAAAAGTGCGGTAGACATCCAGAAAGCCGTCGCGGCACGCAACACAGGGGGTCACCGAAAATCAGAAAATTTTACTCCGCATCGGCATCAGCCTCGGCGATGCCATCGTCGAGGGCAGCGATCTCTATGGCAACGGCGTAAACGTAGCTTCTCGTATGGAGGGTCTCGCGGAACCCGGCGGTGTCTGCGTGTCGGGCAATGTCCATGAACACATCGGGCGATCGTTCGACGTCGATTTCGAGGATATGGGAGAACAAACCGTCAAGAACATCGACCAGCCGGTGCGGTGTTATCGCGTACATCTGGAGCCCGCTGGAACATCCGGGGCCCTCCCGCCGCAACTCTCCAAAAAGCCATCCATCGCCGTGCTGCCATTTACCAACATGTCGGGCGATTCCGATCAGGAAAAATATTCCGATGGCGTCACCGAGGACATCATCACCGCCGTGGGCTGAAACCCAAGTCGGCTTCACCCTACATGGACTTGCCCTCCCACAAATGTTTTTCTGCATTTCTGTAACAATGAGGCGTCCTGAACCATGGCCGATACAACACCCGAATTTGATACCGCTTTGCGCGATCTGGTCGTTGCCAACCGCATCCTTGCCAATGAAGACGTGGTCGATGCCTATGGCCATGTGAGCATTCGCCACCCGGAAAATCCGGAGCATTATTTCCTGTCGTGTTCGCGCAGCCCCGAGCTGGTCCAGCGCAGTGATATCATGGAGTTCATGCTCGATGGCACGCCGGTGGGCGGCGATTCGCGCAATCCCTATCTCGAACGTTTCATCCATGGCGCCGCCTATGAGCGCAATCCCGAGACAAGGGCCGTTGTGCACAGCCATGCCGACGAGGTCCTGCCCTTTACCATCTCGACCCAGCCGCTGCTGCCGGTGATCCACTCGGCCGGGCTGATGGGGACGCAACCGCCGGTCTGGGACATCGCCGAGAAATTTGGCGACACCACCCTGCTGGTGGCCAACATGGACCAGGGACGCGACCTCGCCACCGCGCTTGCCGAGCGCCGCATCGTGCTGATGCGCGGTCACGGGTTCACCGCCGCCGGCCGGTCTTTGTCCGAGGTCGTCCGCCTCTCGGTGATGCTGCCGCGCAACGCCCGCATCTTGACCACGGCGCTGCAGTTCGGCGGCCTCAAGCCCCTGTCGCCCGGTGAAATAGCCCTTCGGGAGACCATGAATCCCGACGGCAAGGAGTTCTACCGCGCCTGGGAATACTGGGCGATGCGGGCCGGTTGCGGCGACATGCTGTAGAAGCAGGTCATGCTGTTCACGGAAACTGTCACGTTGACACCTATCCAGTCATGCCGTTGGATGGGTTAAAGCATATTTGAAGAACAACCCGGTTTAGACGGCGGCAAAAGACGCCGCCTTCAATGACGACAAGATGAGGGAAGCCATGAGCTATACACTTGATCAGTTCTGCGACGATTGCCGGTCCGCGATAGCGGCGGATGAGGGCGACGGTAGCCGTGAGGTCATCCGCCAGAATTTGGAAAATCTTCTGGTAAACCAGGATTTCGTCGCCGCGAACTGCGGCCCTGATGCGGAACGGGGCATACACACACTTTACCAGGACCCGGATTTGGGCTTCGTGGTGCTGGCTCATATTTACGACAAGGGCGTGGAATCGCCACCTCATGACCATGGCCCGTCATGGGCCGTCTATGGGCAGGCGGTAAGCCACACCGACATGACCATCTGGACGGAAACCGTCAAGAATGGCGATGATCCCATTGTAGAGCCGGCTGAAAGCTACAGGCTCGATCCTGGTATGGCGGGAACCTTCAACCCGCGCCAGATTCATTCCATCAAGTTTCCTGCCGGCGCCCGGTTCGTGCGTATTACCGGCACCGACCTCAATACCGTCGCACAGCGCCGCTTTGATCTCGCAAACAACAAAGTCGACCATTCGAAACCGGTTCCCCGGCCGGCCTAGGCCGCATGGAATTCAATCGGGAAGCGGTCGTCTAAATGCGCCCGTGGGTTGCGCTGGTTTAGGGGTTAACCGTTCCCCTCCAGAAGGTCGTCGAGTTCGCCGATCAAATCATCGAGGGCAGCGGCGGCTTCCGGCGATAGTGGCGCGCTTTCGCTGTCGTTATCCGGCATCCCGGGGAACGCGGGTTCCTTGATTTCGGGCATGGCTGCGTTGGTGCAGCGAGAGATTGCGCTGTATAGCGCCAGATGATCGATGGGCCTTGAAATGTAGTCGGTCATTCCCATGGCTAAATACCGGTTTCGATCGCCATGCATGGCATTCGCCGTCAGGGCAATGACCGGTATCGCGCCGACCGGGTCCGGCAGCGACCTGATTTTCGCTGTTGCCGTCGGCCCGTCCATTTTCGGCATCTGCACGTCCATTAGAACCAAATCGTACGGTGTCCGTGTAACAGCCGCGATGGCGTCGAGACCGTTTTCCACCATATCCACGCGACAGTCGAGCGGACCGAGCAGGCGCCTGACGACCCTTTGATTTATGTGATTGTCTTCCGCGACCAGGATCAAAAGATCCGCTGTGGGTTTTCGCGATGCTGTTGGTTGCTGTTGTTCATCGTATTTATCCGTCGAAACGTTCTCCTGGTTGCTCTGTTCCACAATCGCGGTGAACCAGAAGGTGGAACCTTTGCCCGGTGTGCTTTCCATAGCGATCTCACCGCCCAGCAATTCGGCAAGCTGTTTTGAGATCGACAGCCCAAGCCCGGTTTTGCCAAAATGACGGGTCGTCGCGCTGTCGGCTTGCGAAAATGGCTTGAACAGCCTGGCAATCTGATCGTCGGTCAGGCCAATACCTGAATCGCGGACTTCCATGCGAAGCGCGATCTTATTATCGCCAAGCGCCATCCCGGTCGCGTGTAGCGCCACCTCCCCGACGCAGGTGATGAGGGATTTCGTCATTAACGCCGAGGCCGGCATTTCGAAGACATCGGGGCCGTGCGCGGCGGAGGCCTCGATGATGTCCCGCTCGGAAACGATGCCCGTGAGACGCCCGTTTTCATCTGTCACAAGGAGGGCGCCAATGCGCTCCCGCGATAATATTTCCGTAATCACAGCGACGGTCGCATCGGGGGCGACAGCGACAATGCGGTCGCCTTTCCTGTCCAGAATATCCTTGATAAGAAAAGTTTGAACTCCACACGGCGGGTAGTAGATTGTGGCGGATTATCCCTGATAAAATCCCCAATTTGGACCAATGCGTTGGCAATTTTAGAAAGTGACTAATAATTATTTACATTGCTTTAAGCATCGAGCGATATTGAACATTCGCGCTGAAACGGACGCCGCCGTTTCACCGGTGATTGTCCGTGGTGGGCGCCGGACAATCACCCCCAACGCGTCAGGGGGTAAATTCGGGTTGCAAAATCACAGGATCCTTCCGATTCTGAATTGTCGGAGCGGTCCTGTATTTGATTTTGAATTGACCTTTAGCTTATGAATTTCCCATGTTGATGAGTGCGGACAAGCCCGTTAGGGCAAAGCCGGCAACGATCATCGTCGCAATGGTCAATCGCATTTGTAGTTTCGAATGTTTTTTATAAATATGCATGACTCAATCCTCCTTATTGGTAGTTCTCACGTTGATTATTGATTTGATCTGCTTCATTACGCCCCGGTGTTGGCAAGCAGCGGCACCATGAAGATCGCGACATTCGCAACAAACACTATCCAGTATAGGCGCATCTTATTCGGCCCTCTTGTCATGCTGGTCACTCTTTAAATCCCACCTTGTAACCGCCTGTCCAAAATCAGATGATCTTGCGGCAAACTGTGCAACCGAAATAATGCAATTCTCATGCCAACCGGGTTAATGCGGGCTCTTAAGCCGATGACGGTTGTTAAGGGGATTGGGCGGAAAACGGAATTGTAAAATTTACCGACGGTTTGGCGAGGACTTACGGTTAATTCGCGCAAAACTGTAAAATCCACCGAC
>CAUZRT010000295.1:0-4332 GCA_963582235.1 Lentisphaeria bacterium | reverse complement strand
CTCGGCGAACTGACCCGCATCGCCTGGAAACACGATGTCCAGGTCATGATCGAGGGACCGGGTCATGTTCCTATGCAGCTGATCAAAGTGAACATGGAAAAGGAGTTGCAGGATTGCATGGAAGCGCCGTTTTACACGCTCGGCCCCTTGACGACGGACATCGCGCCGGGGTATGATCACATGACATCGGCGATCGGTGCCGCCATGATCGGCTGGTATGGCTGCGCCATGCTTTGCTATGTGACACCGAAGGAGCACCTGGGCCTACCCAATAAGGACGATGTCCGTGAAGGGATCATCGCTTACAAGATCGCCGCCCATGCCGCCGATCTCGCCAAAGGGCATCCCGGGGCACAGGTGCGCGACAATGCGGTATCCAAAGCGCGGTTCGAGTTTCGCTGGCACGACCAATTCAACCTCTCCCTCGATCCGGAACGCGCCAAGGCGTTCCACGACGAGACCCTCCCGAAGGAATCCGCAAAGGTCGCCCACTTCTGCTCCATGTGCGGTCCGCGATTCTGCTCAATGCAGATAACCCAGGACGTTCGGGATTATGCCAAAGCACATGGCATCGAAAACGAAGATGACGCCATCAACGCCGGTCTGCAGGATAAAGCCCGAGAGTACCGCGAACATATCTGACACGACGACTGAACCTCCCCCCGTCCCACGGCAACGGCAATGGCGCTGTTGTTGTATTATTTAATCTGCCCTATATTTAAGTGGTGTCGGTTGAAGATGTATCCGGACCGATACCCCGTTCCGACAGTGGCTCACCTAATCTCCGGCCGATTGTGTCATCATCGGGGAGGGCGCGTTGGTTCTTGAGCCGACCGCGTCATATTCGCATTCGCTGCCGGATATGATAATTCGCGATCGGCAGCCGGTGCCCATTGCCTGGTCTCGAACTCCATCGTTCCGAAAGCCGGATCGCAATCCCCTCGACATGACATCGGCAACCGAAAAAAAACGCCAGCGTATTCTGATCGTGGACGATGAGGCCGGCGTCCGCCAGGTGCTGACCATACACCTGGAATATCACGGTTTCGAAACCTTACAGGCGTGTGACGGTCAGGATGCGTTGACACTCCTCGAGAACGAGTCCGTCAACCTCGTCATTACCGATGTGATGATGCCGGTCAAGGACGGATTGGAGCTTCTTGGCGAACTCAAGACACGCTGCCCCCAACTTCCCGTCATCATCGTCACCGGTATGCCGGAACTGGAAGCTGCGGTCCAATGCATAAAGGTCGGCGCCGCCGACTATTTATCCAAACCCATCGATTTCAGCAAGCTGGTCCAGACAGTCAACAACACACTCGAAGAAATTCGCAAGATCCGTGAGGCAACAGTCGCCGATACCGACGTCTTGGAAGTCTACCGCCGACATCTGGCCGGCTACGAACTGCTCGAGACGCTCGGCGAAGGGAATATGGGTTTCGTTTTCCTGGCACGGAAGGCCCACAATACGGATTCGAAACGGTTCGCCATCAAGGTTTCCAAGCCAGGCCATGGTGATGATGAAAAACGCCAGGCCCGCCGCGAACGATTCTTGAGAGAGGCAAACGCCGCCTCCAGCGTCGAGCATCCGAACATTGTCGGAATTGTCGAGTTCGGCCTCGCGGAACAAGAGGAGATTCCCTTTATCGTCATGGAGTATGTCGAGGGTCAGTCATTGGGTGATCTCATCGACGAAAATCTTCCGCTCGACCTCATCGAAAAGATCCGGATTGTCCGGCAGATCGCCGATGCGGTATCGGCGATCCATGCGAAAAACATTTGCCACCGGGACATCACGCCACGAAATATCCTGCTTGATAAAGAGTTGAACCCGAAACTTACCGATTTTGGCATTGCCTTGCTTCCCGATTCGGACCTGACGGTCACATCGCACATTGTCGGTACACCTGTCTATCTTTCACCTGAAGGATTCAAGTCCCCGAAGGTCGATCCCCGCTCTGACCTATTTTCGCTCGGTGCCGTGGCCTACGAGTTCTTTCTGCTGGAACGGGCGTTCGCCGGCGAGGTAATTGGTGAATTCGCCCACAATGTCCAATTCCAACGTCCGCTCGAGCCACGCAAGATCATGCCAGACTTTCCGATCGAGTTGCAATATGTTCTCGCCAGATTACTCAAGAAGAATCCGGATCAGCGATATCAGTCCGCTGCCGAACTGATAGTTGAACTGGATGCCGTTCTCGAAACCCAGACCGCGCGATCCTCGATCTTTCAGCATCTCGTCGACCGTATCTGGCACCACGACTGGAGCTAGTGCTGAGTTTCTCAGGAGCATCTGAACCGCGCCATGCAATGCGGTTATTACGCTCGGAAAACTTTACCGCCGGACAGTTCGAAGTAGCACAGATTTCCAGCCTGTGATTGAGTCGCCGATGCCGCAAGCGGCCGCCGGACAGATCTCCAAACCCCAGGCACAGGCTGGAACCCCGTGTCACAGTCGATCAAACCACGACACCGATGCCTGGGCAAGCAACCCACGTTCCGTCCCACCGTTTCGCCCTCCCTGCCCTTTCAAAGCCCCCGGACTCCATGAACACCGATCCGCCTCAACGCCGCATCTTCCGGCGTCATGTCGTCGCTGCCGCCATCGTCATCGTCAGCCTCCTTCTCTGGCTGATACCCAGTGATGTGCCACGGCTGATCATCACCGAACGCGACGTGTTGCTCGGCCGATACTCCGTGGCTTGGTTGACCGCGCTTTCCATCCTCTCGGGACTCTCCTGGATTACGGCTGCAGTCCTGCTTTCGCCATCCGTCGCCAAGCTCACACCGAAGCGGATTGGTTTTGCCATCGTTGCCATTGCTGTCGGCGTGATCCCATCCATCGCTCTCGCCGATTTCGTCCTCCGTGCCATGCGCACGCCGCGGTACATCGAGCGGTCGGTACGACAAACACAGTCGTGGCCGGGAGTGCGCGTCACCGGCATCCTACGGCACCGGCCCCGCAATCAGCAATACCAAGTGATCTACGTCGACCGCCCGAAGAAAGTACGTTCCTATCCGGATGCACCGCCGGGCTTCGGGACGGTCAAGGTTGGTCTGACTACCGATGACCGCGGTTACCGCAATCAGACGCTCCTCGAGAAATACGACATGATCGCCCTTGGCGACTCCTTCGTCGAAGGGTCACGTGTCGACGACATGGAACCGTGGCCCGTCCGACTCGCCGAGCGCTCCGGCATGACCGTTTACAACCTCGGCATTTCGAGCGGCCACCCCGAATACTATCTCAATGCCATGCAGGCGTACGGACTCGCATTGTCGCCCCGAATCGTGATCTGCATGATTTATGAAGGAAACGATTTCAAGGCGCGGCGCAGCGGGCAACGGGCAGCGCGCCGCAGCTTCGTCAAGCGACTGAAGAATTCACCGATCCGTACCCGGCTGAAAGATGCAATGATCAATGCCCTCGGCCCGATCAACGCGGATGCGCCCGTTCGCCCGAACGCCGTGTTGTCGTGGATGCCCGCGGCAGTGAAGGCCGCCGATGGCACCAGTTACTACGCCTTCACGCCGAAGCGGCTCACACGGCTGTATTGGCCGTGGGATAAGTTCGCCGAATCGAGCGGCTGGCGCCACGTTGCGGCGGTACTGAAACAGCTGAAAAACGATTGTAGCGTAAAGGACATCCGTCTGGTGATTGCCTATGCCCCCAGCAAACCGCATGTTATCATGCCCTTGCTGGCGGACGTCGTAGACGCCGAGGCCCTGCATATGTTCGCGTCCTACAAAAAACGGAATCTGCCGCCACCCGATGCGTTCAAAGAAGAATTCTTCGCTTGCCTCGATGCACAGGAAAAACAGCTTGCCGCCTTCTGTCGAGACGAGGGCATTGACTTTATCAGCCCCACCGCGGCATTGCGCGACGCCATGGCCGCGGGCCGGCAGGTCTATTACACCTACGACCAGCATTGGACGGCATTAGGGCATGCCGTCGTCGCCGGGGAGATAAACCATTTTCTCAACCCACCCGAAAAGCCCTGATGTGCCTACATTCCAAAATTCACTGCGTGATCTTTAGCCTGACCTATTCATAAATTCTGCGAGTTTATGAATAGGCCACTTTCGCCGTGGCAGTTACAACTACCACGCGATAAGCCGTCATGTTTCGTGCTTTCGCACGAAACTAATGTGGTGTCACCACATTAGTTATTTCAAATCAACAACTTCACGGCCCCGGAGGGGTGGATTTTTTACCATTCGTGAATAATCCAGGTTAGAACTCAGTGGATGACCGTCACCGCATTCGGCCGTGCCTTTGCCAGGGATTCGAGATGGACGTGATCGAGAAAATTCGGTTTCTCGATCTGTTCG
>CAUZRT010000294.1:0-4351 GCA_963582235.1 Lentisphaeria bacterium | reverse complement strand
GTTAGAATGCTGGCGGAACGGGCACCGGACGGCCTCGATAAGGTGTTTCTGCTGTCTACCGGATCGGAAGCGACCGAGAATTGCATTAAGCTTGCCAAGACTTGGGGACTGCTGCAGGGCGGACCCGAGAAGAACGTCTTCATCAGCTTTGAGAACGGCTTTCACGGCCGTACCCTCGGAGCACAGCTTGCCGGCGGCCTGCCTGGGCAGAAGGATTGGGTCGGTGACGTTGGCAAGGGATTCGCTCAGGTGCCCTTTCCCGATGGCTACAAGAATCCGAACACCGAATTTTCCCTCTTTGTCGAGACCTTGGAGGCCAAGGGAATCAATCCGCATCATGTCGCGGGTGTGATGTCGGAGACCTATCAGGGCGTCGGCCCGGACTTCATGCCGAACGAATACGCTCAGGCCCTGCGACGCTGGTGCGACGATCACGGCGCGCTGCTGATCTTCGATGAGGTACAGGCGGGCTTCGGACGAACCGGCACATATTGGGGATTCGAGCACTACGGCGTTGTTCCGGATCTCATTGCCTGCGGCAAGGGCATATCGGGATCGCTACCGCTGTCGGCCGTCATTGGCCGGGATGAGATCATGAACCGATATCCGCCCGGATCGATGACATCAACGCATTCGGCCAATCCGGTTGCCGTCGCCTGTGCGATCGCCAATCTGGAGGTCATCGACCGTGAAAATCTTGTCGACAAAGCCGCGGTGAACGGCCGCTTGCTGGCAAAACGGCTTCACGAAGTTCAGACGGCGTATCCGGCTCGGCTCGGCTGCCTCCAGACACGGGGCATGGTCGCCGGGATCCAGGTAGTCCAGCCAAACACGCGCACACCGGATTCGCAGACCGCCGTGCGCATCAACGAACGCTGCTTCCAAAAAGGCCTCTTGATGTTCGCTCCTGTGGGCATCGGCGGGGAATGTCTGAAGATTGCTCCGCCCCTATCGACGCCGCCCGAAGCCATCGAGGAAGGCGTCGAAGTGTTCCGGGAAGTGTGCGACGAGGTACTGAGCACGGAATGAAAACGGGTGGATCGGCCCGGGCATTTTTTCTTATACAGTGACAACGGCCGCCCCAGGCATGAGTAGTGGCTGGCCAAAAACCCCGGTTTCAGCCATGCAGCCGGACCGGTGAGGTAGCCGCTGTCAGCATGCTGTCAATCGTTGTCCGGATGTACATTGTCGCGTTTCGGATTTGACCAGGCTTTTCGGTCAGCCACCAAATAGTGTGTGCCATGAAAGCCGCTATATCATGAACGAACCAAATCATCACAAAACGGGTTACGAGG
This sequence comes from Lentisphaeria bacterium, assembly GCA_963582235.1. Lineage (GTDB taxonomy): Bacteria > Verrucomicrobiota > Lentisphaeria > JABSQK01 > CAJWLW01 > CAUZRT01. The sequence goes on along the minus strand of CAUZRT010000294.1, from coordinate 3,056 downwards.
CCATGCCCCATTCATCATCCGCAAAGACGATTCCGAACACCGGCTGCTATCTGTTTTTCGGCGGCTTTTTCCTTGGAATCTGAGCGATGGGGCTACGCTTACTCACGGCAACGTTGCCGTGGTTGCTCGTCGAGGCGCTGGGACTATCATGATGATCCTCGGAACCATCATCTTCTACGTTACGTCGTCGAGGCGCAAGCAGTGGCTGAACGCAAACCCGCGATGTCCCGTTTCGCGGCGGAAGCCCAGTACAAGAGGTCGGCTATTGGCGACCTCATTGCACCGGGCCCCCGCCGAGGGGGTTTCATTCGAAACCGTGCAGCCGGACGAACGTGGTAGCTGCCGCTGCATGCTGTAAATTCTCGTACAGGATGTAAGTTGTCGCGTTTCGGATGAAACCCACGTTTTCGGTCAAATCAGCGCCGAATCCCGTGACTCGGGTGATCACTCGTAAAAGCAGATAAAGACATCGGCTTCCTTATCGACGGCGATACTGCAGAGCTGCCTCAGGCGTTCCGCTGCGGCCGCCGTCAACACATTCGCGTGCTTCGCTTCTCCCTCCTGCGTGAAGTGGTTGGTCTTTTCAATCCATTTGCTGATCAAACCGTCGCCGATTGTTAGAGCGGCCAGGGCCTTGACGGCATTCTCGGCCACCGCCATGACCCAAGGACCCGCCGATGCGTCAACTTCAGCATAAAGTTCGGCGATCGACTGCGTATAATCGATGCTATTGCCTGTACTGCATTGATAAAGGATGGAGATCTCGAATTGCGTCAGGTCCTCGAAGCTTGTTGTGTATTCCATTTCTCCCTGCAGAAACTTCTGTTGCTCGAAATCACTGTCGATCATGGCGTCGATCCATTCTTCGATCAGCGGTTTTCGGCATACAAAACATTCGATCTTCATAGTGACACGACTGGGATGGTGCGATTGGAAATCGATACCAGAGGCTGACGAATCTAAGCGCTAAGTAGTGGCTGACCGAAAACCCGCGATTCCCCGCTTCGCAGCGGAGGCCCGCCCATTGGTTTTCGGTCAGCCACTTAAGGAGATCACCCCGTACCACACAGTGGGTGGTACGGACTGTACCGGCCGATGGCAAGGGGCCATCTCCCGCCTATAATATCAAAGCCGACCGCGAATTCAAGCGAGTGCTCAGAAAACGTAATTACCTCGGATCATCCTGACCCTTGATCAGCCAGGAGTCGGTGCGCGTGCTGGGCTTTTCAAGTCGTACCGTGTCGCCGATACTGATGCCATCCCCGGCCATGATTCTCGCTTTCGAAACCGTCAGACCCGCCTTGACTATCTCAATGACGCCAATCTTCTCGTAGCGGACGAACAGCGGCCGATTCCCCTTGGAATTGGTGACCTCGGCGCGCCGCGCCACCGGGTAACGGTCGCCTTTATTGACGAGTTGCTTGCCGTAATGCACCCAGATGTACTCCCCGTTCACATCCAGGATCTTGCCGCCGCCGTCCAGTAGGCTCTCCGGATCCGGCGGTACCACCTTCGGATAGGAGGTGACCGACACATTGTCGAAACTGGCTTTGCAGTCGAACGGCAGCAGTCCGAGTTGCGTCTGGCCGCGCGGGTAGTTCATATCAAGGAAATTGAACATCTCGACATTGTCGATCAAAACACTGACGTGCCAGACCGTCCGAAGCACCGTCACAGTGTGGAATACGTCGTCGTCGATCAGGTAGACGAAGTTGTTCTCAACCAATCGGTAACCCTCAGTTTTATTGTCGCGCTTCATGTTCTTGTGGGCGGCGACACCGCGTTGGTGAATGGTAAACCAATAGTGATCTTCCTTGGCGCTCGGATCGTAGAGGCTGAAGACGAGCCGGCCATCGCTGCCGAGCTCGGAGATCTTGTAGCTGAAACGGATCGAGACGTAGGGCCCGAACAGAGTCTTCGACATGATGTGAGCGTAACGGTACTCTCTGTTCTCCGCAACCCGCGCATCCAGGACGCCGCCCTCAATGGTCCATTGGCCGGCATAGCGTGACCAGGCGCTGAGATCATCGTCAAATTGTTCCCAGAATGTCGTCCGGCCGAGTGGCGGCACCCACAATTTGGTTCCCCGTGGTCCGAAATCCCCTTTGCGCGCAATGTCTCCAACATTGACAATGGTGCGTCTCCCCGAAACACGGGCCAGGCAACTCTGGCGGTCGATGCTGCTTATGTTCGCCTTGGCGATGACCTCGATCTGCTGTTCGAGCAAGGCGCCGGTAATCGGATGAAAAAAATCATCGACGTAACGAATTACCGAGAGCCGGTCACCCCGCTTCAGATTCGATTCCTTATCTAGCTGGATCTTTATCTGCGTGCCGCCCACACCGGTAACCTTGCCTTCCATTGACAGCACCGCGTGAGCACCCCAAGTCAGGCTACCCGGTATCAGATACATCAGCAGAAGAATGCGCAATAATCTGTGAACTTGCATTGGTCGCAATATGTCCCCATGCCGACCGGCGACCGCCAGCGAAACCCCGCCAGGCCTAAATACCGATTCGGGCTGCATTCATCAGAAACCGAGGCTTGCATCCGGCGCCCGAGTCAATCTATCAAGCGCAAATTTTCGATTTAGGTCGAGGTCGACGGTCTACTATAGAATGCCGTCCATAGATTGTCAAAACGGCCGCTGGTGAGAGGCCACAAAGGCAGCAATGTACGTCAACGGTACAGCATCAAATAGACGGTGACGCCGCTGATTGAGACAAACATCCAGACCGGCCAGACCCAGCGGGCGAGGCGCCGGTGCTTCGCGAAATCCTCGTGCAACGCCCGCCAGACCATGACCAAAATGAACGGCGACATCAGAATCGCCAGCATTACATGAGGAATCAGAATAGCGAAATAAACGGGGCGGGTCCAGTCATGGCAGGGATATTCGACGTGGCCTACCAACCCATGATAGATCAGGTAAGATGTTAGAAACAAGATTGATGTGACGAGCGCGCTTAACATGCAGGCCTTGTGCGCACGAATGCGGCGGGCACGGATGTTGACGTATCCGAACAGCAGTAGAACGGCGCTGACCGGATTTAGAA
>CAUZRT010000293.1:0-4356 GCA_963582235.1 Lentisphaeria bacterium | reverse complement strand
GAAACCGGCTCTTGTAGTCCATCTTCGGGTGTCCCGGAATAAAATGGCCGAGATGAAAGAAAGTGTAGTTCTGTCGCCGGGCCCACTCGATCCCACGGAGGATGGCAAGCGTCCCGGGACTGCATCGGTTGAAGTCGGGATCGAAAACCGAATAAACCGCGGAAACGGATCGTTCGGCCACATCGAAGATGCTGAAGCCAATCAGCCGTTTGTCGAGATACAGCATGACTTCGCGCGTGGTGGAGGGATTGGTGTACAACTGAAAGTACATTGTCTGCCGCAACGATGTCTCATCATAATTCGATCTTACCGAATTGCCGGGTCGCTCCTGGTCCTTCAGATAGTGCTGATGATACTGGTAGCGTAGATAGATCGACTCCTTTTCCGGCGTCGGTTCGGGCTCGGCGACACGGCAGGTGACGTTTCGGCACCGCCGCAGCACACGGGATTGGGAGCGGGTCGGCAGAAAGGCATCGAGCCGGATCCGGTAGCTGAGACAGAGCACGCAGTGATGGCAGCGCTGGAGATAATAGATGTCGCCACAGCGACGAAATCCCCGGTTCAGGGCCACCTCGTAGAACGCCGCCGGGATGTCTCCTTCGATTCGAAATGCCCGGGATCGACTCATACGATCGGTGAAATACGAGCACTGCCCCTCCGGCGTATAGGGGATCTCGTCGAGCATGATTTCAATGTCGCATGGGGGCATGGGAACGCACCGTCGATCGCCTGGATGGACATAGTTTCTTCCCGCCTGAGGCGGGCAGGTAGCGCCGACGGCTTGTCAGTCGTAAAGGTTGGAGGTGACGGGTCTCAAAACATATCGTTATCGTCCTCGATTCCTATTGCCTCCTGTTACGTCCGAAGATCGCGCTGACGCGCTCCGAGGACGAGGACCGTCCCGACTTCTTGCGGATCGGGACTGAGGACGAGGATCCGCCGGTCGGCGGACTGAACGTCGCTACTCAGCGCCCGAATTAGCCACTTGTCGCCTGAGAGATCGCCAGAACCAAGCCCATCGCCGCCACGGCAATTCGCCATCACTCCACGACGCTCATCTCAGTCGTCGATTTACCCCGTTTGGGGCGACCGGGCATGGTGCCGCGTTTGGCGCCGGCGATGAAATCTATCAGAACGCCGACCTCCGCCGAGGCCGGATAATCGCGACGCAAACAGTCCAATGCATCATCGCGATTCAGATCCTTGAAATAAAAAGTTTTCACGGCTTCGTTCAAGGTGCGCCGGACGTCCTGCGGGAAACCGGCACGGCGAAGCCCGACCGTATTGATCCCGTAAATACAGTCGCCTTCCGCCAATAGACAGTAAGGCGGCACATCCTGGACAATCCGCGCCCTGGCCGAGATCATAGTGTAGTCACCGATCCGGACAAACTGGTGCACCAGGGTGCCACTGCTGACGAAGGCGCGCTTGCCGATCTCCACATGCCCGGAGACCACGGACATGTTCGCAATAACGACCCCGGCATGCAGGTGGCAATTATGACCGATATGCACAAAACCCATCACCATGACATTATCCTCGATTACGGTTGCGGTTCCCGCCTCCGCCCCCCGGTGCACGGTTGCATATTCACGAATGTGGCAATGGCGGCCGATCTTTGTGAAACTGACAGCGCCGTCAAAGCTGTGGTCCTGGGGATCATCGCCAATGACGGCACCGGCGTGAATTCGCGTATTTTCTCCGATTTCCGTCTGTCCGGTAATGTGACAGTGTGGCCCGATCCGACAACGGTCCCCGACTTTGACGTCGCCGTCCAGGACGCTGTACGGACCGATGTGAACATCAACTCCAAGGGCAACGGCGCCACCGATGATGGCGGTCGAATGAATCATCTGTATCGGGGCGTTGGGTAGTGGGTGAGTAGCGGGCGTGTGGAACAGGGTCTGCACTGCTCGGCGAATTTGGATCTGGACCGACGCGCATAAGTGCCGCGGCGAGTCGCGACGTGGCTAAGCGGCGGTGATAGTTGCTGCTGAAACCTGCTGATGCCAAATTGAATACTGATGTGTTTCTGCCTGCCAAAACTGACACGGCCAACTCGCCGCTGAACATCACGTGGCTGAACACTCTTATTTCAGGCCACTATCCGTTGGCTTCGACACCAACGTTTTCAAGCGAATTGATGGTGTACTTGCACTTTGGAAAATTCTCGCAGCCGTAAAAACTGGCGTTGCGACGGGCGACCAACTTGCCGTTCTTGCAGGCAGGACAATCCACATCAGTCTTCTCAACGCTTCCCCTCCCTTGCGACTCGACGGTGCCGACGCGCTTCTCAAAATTATCTATCTGTTCCTTGTACTTGGAGAGCACCTTGCGCAATGCCGTCAGTTGCTTCAGACTCAGGCTTCGCTTCGTTCTGAATTGTTTGCGCAATGAATCGACGAATGACTGATCATCGAATTTCCGGCGGCCTTTCCCCGATGGCGCCTTCCATTCTTTGATCTCATCCACCACCACCATCAGGGCCTGGATTTCCTCCTGGGACTCGGCCGGTACGCTCTCCTGCGGCAACTGGAAATCCTTTTGTATGTCGTTGAAGTTGGCGACCTGCTCCCGGTATCGAATGATAAGCTTCTTCAGCGCCTCCGTTTGCGCCTGCGACAGACTGCGGCCGGCTTCGACCTGCTGGCTGAGGGACTCGTAAAACTTGCGATCGTCATAAACGCGTTTGCCGCGCGTAACCGGCTCTTCCCATTCACTGACGGATTCCAGGCAGGCGGCCAACCGCTGCGCTTCTTCGCCCGGCAATCGCGACGCGGCTTCCGCCGCCTGTTGTTCGCGCTTCGCACGGAGTTCCTGGACGACGTCGGCAATGTCGAGTTCCGGGATTACGTCGCTGAACTCCGGCAATTGCTCTTCATACCGCAAGGCGAGATTGATCAGCGCGACCCATTGGCGCTCGGTAAGCGCCTTGCCGCCACTCAACTGCCCCTTCAGTGATTGGTGAAAACGCTTGTCGTCGTAAGTGCGGCGCCCGACCTTTTTCGGCGCTTGCCATCGGAGATCGTCGGGGAATATGGCCAACAGCCGCTCGACGGCCGCCTTGTCCGGACCACCGACCAGCTTGGCGTCCTGCAGCCACTTCGAAAAGTCGCTGTAGAAGTCGCGAATCATCTGCTCCCATTCGCGTTCGCCCTGTTCAACGGTGTCCAATTCGTCCTCCATCCGGGCGGTAAAGCCGACCTCGAAAAGATTCGGCATTTTCTCGGTGAGATAGGCATTGACCGTTGTGCCGAGTTCGTTCGGGTATAGCTTGCCTTGCTCCTTGCCGACGTATTTTCGATCCTGGATTGTGTTGACGATGCTGGCGTATGTCGAGGGCCGGCCGATGCCATTGTTCTCGAGCTCACGGACAAGCATCGCTTCCGAGTAACGCGTCGGCGGCTGAGTGAATTTCTGCTCCGCTTCGACGCTGACCAGATCACACCGAGATTCAACCGTCAACTCCGGCAAGTAGTCACTTTTCCCGTCGCTCTCCTCTTCGACCTCGACATCGCTGAGGTCGTAGATTTTCAGATATCCTTGAAAGGTAATGGTGGTGACCGTGGATCGGAAGAGGAAGTGATGCGGACGAGGCAACGAGCTGCCGCCCCCCTTATCAGACTCGCCTTCGCCAGTTTCGGGAAGATCAATGTGATTCTCGAGTTCAACGGAATACTGAAGCGTTTTCGCCGGCGTCATCTGGCTGGCAACAAAACGGTCCCATATCAAGTGGTAGAGCCGCTGTTGCTGAGAATCGAGAAATCGCTCCGCCTTTTCAGGCGTCAGGCGCACATCCGTCGGGCGGATCGCCTCGTGTGCCTCCTGAGCACTCTTCTTCGACTTGTAGACGTTGGGCTTTGGCGGCACATATTCGTCGCCGAACGCCTCACCGACATAGGCGCACGCGCTCGCCTGCGCCTCCTTCGCTACATTCACCGAATCCGTCCGCATATAGGTAATCAAACCCTCGGGCCCGGCGCCCGTATCGATTCCCTCATACAACTGCTGCGCGATGCGCATGGTCTGGTTTGTACTAAAGCGCAGATTGGAACTGGCCGCCTGCTGGAGCGTACTGGTTATGAACGGCGGCGCCGGTCGTTTCTGCTTCGGCTTTTTTTCGACATTGCAGACACGGTAACGCCCCTGCTTCGCGGCGGCGGCAAGTTCGTTGGCGAATTCTCCGTTCGTCACATCGACCTTCTCGCCATTGAGCCGGTGGAGCCTGCCGGCAAACGGCTTGGGTTTCCCCGGCTTCTGGAAGAAGGCGTTGAAGTTCCAATACTCCTTCGATTCGAAACCGTTGATTCCCGCTTCCCGCTCGCAGATCAGACGTAAGGCTACGGACTGCACGCG
>CAUZRT010000292.1:0-4365 GCA_963582235.1 Lentisphaeria bacterium | reverse complement strand
TGGAGATCAGCAGTTGTGCCAGGTCCTGAACGTGCGGTTCACTGGCGGCGTTGGAGATGATACTGGTGCCGCGGGCCACGACGGCGGCCATCATGATGTGCTCGGTGGCGGTGACGCTGGCTTCGTCGAAGAACAGGTGGCGAGCGTTCAAGCCCTGCGGTACGGAGAATTCGAACCGATCTCTGTCGACCGTGGCGCCGAGACCTTCCAGTCCGTAGAAATGCGCGTCGAGGCGTCGTCGTCCGATGACATCACCACCCGGCGGATGAAGGTCGGCGCGGCCGAGGCGTGCGAGCAGTGGTGCGACGAACAGGAAACTGGTGCGGATTTCGCGGCACAGCGATTCGGGCAGGTCGCTGCGCTGCAGGTTGGCGGCGCAGATGCGCAGGGTGTTGCCGGAGAACTCGTGTTCGACATCGAGGTGGTCGAGGATTTTGAGCATGGCGACGACGTCGCGGATGTGCGGCACGTTTTCCAGCACGACTTGTTCATCGGTGAGCAACGCGGCGGCAATCATCGGCAGGGCGGCGTTTTTGTTGCCGCTTGGTGTGACGCTGCCGCGTATCGGGGCACCGCCGTCGATCTGAAACTGTCCGGTTTTGTCCATGGGCGTGGTGGTTTTGATGGAGCGGTCGGAATTTCGACCTTCAGTATCAGCCGCGCTCCGGTCGGGGATCGCGGGTCATGAGGTCGCGCACTCCGGCGCGCGGGTCCTTGTCTTCGTACAGGCTGGCGTATACTTCGCGGATGATCGGGGTTTCGGCACCGATTTTTTCGGCGAGTTCATAGGCGCTTTCGCTCGTTTTTACACCTTCCGCCACCACCATGCCCATGTCTTCGATGATTTGCTCGAGGGCCTTTCCGCGGCCGAGTTCTTCACCGACATGGCGGTTGCGGCTGTGGCCGCTGCAGCAGGTCACAATCATGTCGCCGATCCCGCTTAAACCGGAAAACGTCTCTGCCCGCCCACCCAAGGCGACTCCGAGCCGCCCCATCTCGGCGATCGCCCGGGTCATCAGTGCGGCCTTGGAATTGTCGCCGAGCGCCATGCCGTCGCAGATGCCGGCGGCGATTGCGTAGACATTCTTGAGGGCGCCTCCGAGCTCGACGCCGATGACGTCGTCGCTGGTGTAGACCCGGAAGACGTGATTCATAAAAACGCTTTGTACTTCACTTGCCAACTCACTATCGATCGAGCCGACGGTTACCGCGGTCGGGACGCGGCGAAAAACTTCCTCGGCATGGCTCGGTCCCGAGAGATCGGCGTAACGGACGGGGCCGAGAACGGCCTCGATCAACTCGCTGATGCGCAGCAGCGTACCCACTTCGATGCCCTTGGAGACGTTGACGATTTTGGTGCTGGGCGAGACGCCGGCGGCGGCAAGCTGCTCCAGACAGCCGCGAGCAAACTGCGTAGGGGCGGCGAGGACCAGCAGTTCCGCCTCGGCGGCCGTCGCCATGTCGGCAGTGAGCTCGAGCGCCGGCGGCAACTCGGCGCCCTTGAGGAAGCGGTCGTTGCGGCGCGTCTGCCTCATTTCTTCGACGTAATCGGCGAACGGCCCCCAGATGGTGACATCGTGTTTATTTTCGAGGAGGAGCAGGGCCAGTGCAGTGCCCCAGCCGCCGTCACTGAGCACGGTGATTTTCATGGGTTACTTTCAGGTTCGGGCTTCAACTGGGCGTCCTTTGCCTGTCCCAATTTATTTTCTGTACCGGCGAGGAGGCGTTTAATGTTGGCGTGGTGGCGGGCGATGGCGACGACGGCAAGTAGACCGAGCAGGACGATAATCGGCGTTGGCAGCGGTTCACCCGGCAACCCGTGACCGATCAGCAGGCCGGTTATCGGCAGTGACGCGGCCGCCAGAATACTGCCGAGCGAAACGTAACGCGTGGCGGTGACGACGATAATCCACGAGACAAGACCGACAACGACCGAGATCGGGGCAATTGCCAGCAGTGCCCCGGCCGATGTGGCGATTCCCTTACCGCCGCGGAATCGCAGGTACGGCGTCCAGATATGACCGCAGACCGTTCCGCCGACGGCGCTCATCGTGAAGGCGGTGACATCGGTGAACTGCGTCACGGCGAATACCGGGCCAAAGCCTTTCAGGGTATCGAGAAAAAAACACAGCAGGCCGGCTGGCTTACCGCAGGTACGCAGGACATTGGTGGCGCCGATGTTCCCGCTGCCGTGCTCGCGGATATCAACACCGTGGCACTTTCCGATGATAAAGCCGAACGGAACGCCGCCCACGAGGAAGCAGGCTACCAGAATCGTCAGGTTTGACTGCCAGAGACCCATCACACATCATAGGCGCGGGGCCGATCAAACACCTCGCGAAGGATGATGGCGTTGCGAATATTGCGTTTCGATGAGAGCGCATGCCGAAGCTGCCCTTTCCTGCGGAGTGCCGAAACGGATGGTGCAGGACCTGGAATCGAACTGGTCAACGACGGCAGTTTCTGGTCGCCGAGATGGGCTGTTTGCTTCGTTTCGGCGTGCTTACGGGCGGCGCTGGACTGTTGCTCAATAGCATTTTCGATGAGCTTGCGGGCGGTGGCGTGCTTCCCGTCCTGTGACACTGGTTCGCGCCGTTGTTCTTGCTGCCGCTCCATGCGTCGGGGCAACTGGTCCAGGTGCTGCACCTGCTCAGAAAGATCTTGCTGCTGCTCCTCCTCGGGCTGGCGCCGCTGTTCGCGACCAGCTTGTTGCTGCTGCTGGGCGAGATGCCGGCGGTAAGCTTGTTGCTCCTGTTGCTCCTGTTGCTCCTGTTGCTCCTGCGAATCGCCTTTGCGCTTGACCAGCCTTGCGACGGCCACGATGCCCATGATCACGAACCAGATGACGACGACGAAGACATCTTCCATGGTGAATCCGTTTAACCTAGGTGATTAGTGAAAACTATTCTTCGTCGCGCGTTTCGCCGGATATGGAAGTCCGCATATCGGTGTCGGCCTTGAGATTCTCGATACGGAGATAGTCGAGAATACCCAGGTTCCCCTCGCGGAATGCGGAAGCCATAGCGAGCGGCACCTCGGCCTGGGCTTCGACGACTTTCGCCTGCATTTCCTGGACCTTGGCCTGCATTTCCTGCTCACGGGCGACGGCGGCGGCGCGGCGTTCCTCGGCCTTGGCCTGGGCGACGCGCTTGTCAGCCTCGGCCTGGTCGGCCTGAAGGCGGGCGCCAATGTTGTCGCCGACGTCGATATCGGCGATGTCGATCGACAGAATCTCATAAGCAGTACCGCTGTCGAGGCCCTTCTGCAGGACGCGCTCGGAGATGGAATCGGGATTTTCCAGCACCACTTTGTGACTTTCGGCGGAACCGATCGTTGTGACAATGCCTTCACCGACACGGGCAATGATCGTTTCCTCGGTCGCGCCACCGATGAGCCGGTCAAGGTTGGCGCGGACAGTGACGCGTGCCTTGGCCTTCAACTGGATACCGTCCTTGGCGACGGCATCGATCGTCGTGCGGCCCTTGGAGGGGTCGGGACAGTCGATGACTTTCGGGTTGACGCTGGTGCGGACGGCGTCAAGCACGTCACGGCCGGCCAGGTCGATAGCCGCGGCGCGCGGGAAAACCAGCGCAATACCGGCCTTGTCCGCGGCGATCAAAGCGTTGACAACCGACAGGATGTTACCGCCCGCCAGGTAATGGGACTCCAGACCATCGGTATCGATATCCTCGAGCCCTGCTTTTTTGACCCGGATCAACGCTTCGACAATGAGTCCCGGCGATATTTTGCGGAGCCTCATCCCGATCAAAGTAATGATCTTGATAGGCGTTCCCGATGCCAGTGCGCGGATCCAGACGTTGAAGAAAGTGAAGAAAACACACATCAAGATGAAGAGGACAATGATCAAGAAAATGCCGATTACGGGGATCAAGATATTCATAATGCCACCCTGGTCATATTGTGTGATTCAGTCGCAAGCAAAAGGGCTTTCATTTAATTCTCCTGATGTGCTGGAAACGTCAATTCTAGCCTTTTGTGAATTGACGTCAATTCGTTGAAATTACAAGCAACAAGTAAATCACGGGTCATTGCTATGGTCAATGGCGACGACGATTCGGTTGCCTTCGATTTCGATCACCTTGATCGGCTGATCCTTCTGAATCATTTCACCCTCTGTGACCACGTCGATGCGTTCGTCGTTGATCACGGCCATGCCGCTGGGGCGCAACATCGTGCAACTGATGCCGGTCTTGCCAAGGAGGGTTTTGTTGCCCGTTTCGAACCCGTCCCATTCCTTCGCGGATTTCTTCAGAAACACACGCTTGCCAATGGGCGAATCCGGCACGAACCTGACGAATAACCACAGCATGAACGCGGCGAAAAACATCGACCCGAAAAGCAGCG
>CAUZRT010000291.1:0-4372 GCA_963582235.1 Lentisphaeria bacterium | reverse complement strand
TATCGGGCTCAAGGAAGACTTCAACTCCGTGCAACCCGTCAGTCTGGCAAGCGGCGTGTCGAAGGCCCTTATCACAACCGCCGGCGGGTTGATTGTGGGCATTGTGACGATGCTGTTGTTTGCTTACTTCCGCGGACGCGTCAACCGACTTATAACCGGGTTGGAAGAACAGTGCAATCGCGTCCTGCGGTGCGTCATCTTTCGCCGCGCCAACACCAGAAAATGACGATCCTTTCGGGATCCTTTGCCTCGCGTTCATGTTGTGCCATTGCTTGCGGGCGACGGCCGCAACCTCCGGGTATATCAACCTGGATAAAGAAGTTGCCCGCAGATCACACCGATAGACACTAATGTTAAAATCCGAATTTGAAAAATGAACTTCCGTAAAGACTTTCAGGATCGGCAGGCGGGCTTTCAGCTGGCACCAATGATCGATATCGTATTCCTGCTTCTGATGTTCTTTATGACATCCTTGATCTTCGCGCAGTGGGAACGAAAACTCGGTATCGAAGTGCCGACCGCGGAGTCGGGTACGCAGTCCCGACGCACCCCAGGTGAGATTATCATCAATCTCGATGAGGATGGGAACATTTTCGTGAATACCGTCGAGATGACCCCGACCCGCCTCGAGGGCATCCTCAAGGAGGTCGCGGCTATATTCAAAGGGCATCCGGTAATTATTCGCGCCGATCGCCGCACCGATCATCAATACGTGATGCGGGTCCTGGATATTTGTTGCCGTGTCGATATCTGGCACGTTTCGTTTGCGACCATTGCGGATGAGAAGCAGGGGCCCTGAGGGGATGGTCAATGCTGATCTGGTTCAGCGAGGTGCTGGCGCTGCCAGTTTCGGTAGGGAGAAACAATACTCGTAATCGATGCTTGGTTGGCCTTCGATTATGAATGGATCGATTTCGAGTTCTTTCAGGAGAGGTGTGTCGAAACTTAACGCTAAACGCACCAGCCAAGGCCCAGCCTCACCGATCCGCAGCAAAGCGTCAATTCGCAAATTGCTATTCGCCGTACGCGTCACGTCCCATGACTTTCCGCCACTGGCCACTGATTATCCTTACCCTGGTCCGAATGCCAGTCGTGACAGTTGCGCAGACGGCCGAAGTACCACCGGATACATCGCCGCCTGAACCCGCGGCGGCGGCGCACAAAGCCGATGCCGTCAGGGAGCGTAAAGCTCACCGACAGGCGCAGTTTGCGGATGCCTTCTATGGGCGAGGAGAGTACGATATGGCAGCTGCCGAATACGCTGCGCTGGTCCGCAAATTTCCCGATTTCGAGCAGTTGCCCCAGGCTTATTTTTTGTGGGCAGCGTCGCTGCGTCTCAGCCGGCAACCGCATAAGGCCGCAGCCGCTTTCAAGCAGATGCGGCAGCGTTTTCCCAACCATCCGCAAACACAACTGGCCATGGTCAATATGGCAGCCGTTCTTATTGACCAGGAACGCTACGACGACGTGTTGGCGCTGCTGACTCCGATCGCCCCCGAAAACACGACCCCGAAGGCCCAGGAAGCCATTGATTATCACATCGGCCTGGCGTATCACAAGAGCAGCAATGCCAAAGCCGCCGTCCGTTATTTCATCGGACTCGCCAAACGGCCGCTGGACGAGGAGTATAAGTTCCGGCTTTACGCCCGATTGTCACTGGCCGGAATACATTACGATCTCGGACGACTCGATGACGCCATCAAGCTCTACAGCGAACTCGCGGATTATGGAGATACCCCAAACGACATTCGCGAAGAAGTCTTGCACAAGCTCGGCGAGATTGCCTATATTCGGGAAGAACACGAGAAAGCGGTCGACACATTTCAACGGCTGTTGAAACGGTACCCGGACGGCGAACTCGCCGCTCAGACACGCGCCAATGCAGCGTGGGCGATGCTGCAGCTCGAGCGTTACGCGGACATTGTCAACCTGCTGCAGCCGCACCCGGGCCGGCCGCTTGCGGTAACCCCCGAATCGCGGTACCTGCTGGCCTTGAGCCTGAAGAATCGGACCCGCTTCGCCCTCGCCCTGGAACAGTACCGGGAATTGAAACGCCGATTCCCGCAGAATGACTTCCGGGCTTATGCCGAATTCCAGACCATCGAGTGCCTTTACAAACTTGAGCGGTATCGAGAATGTATCGACAGCGCCGTCGCCTATGTGCAGAACTTCGAACTGCATGAATTCACGCCCGACGCCTACTACTACTTGGGGCAAAGCCATTTGGCTCTAAATGCGCTGGACGCCGCCGCACACGCCTACGAGACGGTCCTCGCTCGCTTTTGGGAACATTGGGCGTACCGCGAAGACGCCGTCCTGATCCTCGCCGACACCTATTACAAGGCCGGCCGCTATAAGCAGGCCGCCGCCGCTTATAGGCGTATCCTCGAGGTGCCCGACTCCGACGGCCATGTCCAATCTCTTAATTTTGCCGGCGAATGCGAACTGCTCGCCGGCGACTCCGAGGCGGCACTAACCGATTTCGATCGCCTGTTGGATTCATTTCCCGACGCGCAGGAGGCGCCACTGGCGCTCTTGAAGACAGCTGAGATCTTCGAAAAACGTGCGGAATACGAAAACGCGATCGCCCGCCTGACGCGTTTTTTCGATGGCTTTCCACGGCATCGGTATGCTGCTCGTGCCTTGTATTTGCGCGGCGTTCTGTATCTGCTGCGAGATCAAAACGCCGAGGCAGTGGCGGACCTGCGCCGGAGTATCGCTCAACCGGCGTTCGAAGGAGAGAAATGGGCCCGTCTCTTCCTGGGGTTCGCTTTGTGGGAACGGGACGAGGCGGAGGAAGCACTCCAGCTCTTTGCCGAGTTGTTGAAGAATGAAGAGTTCCACGACAGCTTTGAGCCGGACCTATTGGCGGCAATCGGAGAACGATACGTGGAGCAGAACAACATGGACACCGCCGAGACCTGTTTTGCCCTCCTCTCAACAGCCGACGATAAGCGCACACGGCTGAAGGCCGTGCTCGGTCTCGGCAAACTCGAGTTCGTCCGCAATAATCTCGATACCGCGGCGGACCATTTTTCGAAGGTCAACGATCAGTCCGGGGATTTCGCGGAACTGCGCGCCGTCGCCCTGGCATATCTGGGCGAAACTTTGCGCCGGCTCGACCGTATCGATCAGGCGACGATCATCCTCGATGCCGCGCTGGATGCCGATCCCGAGGATGTTCGCGCCGCTGCCATCGCCCGCCTCGGTAAAGCCCGGGTGCTGCATCGGGCCGGCAACACCGGGGAGGCCCTGCGCTACGCCACCGGCGTTTTCTTTATCTTCCAGGATCCGATCTATGCACCCGCGGCCGGCCTCTTCGCCATCGAACTATCGCTGAGCCTCGACCGCAAGGATGCTGCCCGCGACACCTACCGCGAGTTGGAACTGCGTTTCCCCGCCGCCGTCGCCGCCTATAACAACCACCCCGATACCCGCGAATTGTTGCAGCGGGTCCGCAAACAGTGACCTCTAAAAAGTTCGGACGGGTCACTCCTGCAATGCCGCGACTTTATCCCGAAAAATGGGGGTCATCCCATCATAGACTGCCGCCGCATCGGGATTCGGTCTGACCGCGATGTCACGGTCAGGCGCTGCGAAAACGTCGAAGAGCGCCTCCCATTCAATGTCATCGCCGGCATGCGCAGCCCGCAGTGCCGCCCCGAGGGCCGCTGAATTGGCGACGTTCAGACATTGCAGTTCGGCGCCGAAAACATCGGCCAGCACTTGGCGGATGCCCGGGTTCCGGGACGCTCCACCGGTGACCAGAATATGCCTCGGCCGTTCGTCAATCCACTCGGAATGCAGCCGCATCGTTAACGTCTGGGCCTCAACAACGGCACGCGCCGCGGCGTTTGCGTCCTCCCATTCCATAAATGCCGGTTCGCCAAAGAGCCGCACACTCGGATTCAGAATACGCGGCGTGATTTCCGATTCGAAATACGGCAACATGAGATTGCCGTTGTTTCCTGGCGCCGTGCCGGTCAGAATGGCATCGCTGAAATTGTCCCATGACAGTGAAAAGCGGTTTCGGACCTCGTCCCGGGTCAGGGATCCGTTCTTGAAACAGATCAGGCTCATGAAACCACCGGCAGGATTGCCGAAAACGTGACCGTATCCGTTTGGATCCGTTGTCGGCTTTCCCATGGCAGCAAAGAATGTGTCGCTGGTCCCCAGGCTGATGACCGCGACACCGGGATGGACGGCGCCCATGCCGACCAGGCTGTTGGGATTATCACCCGACCATGCGATCACCGGCGTACCGCTGTTGAAGCCGTATTTGTCGCAGAAATACGGCTTCAACTCACCGACTTGTGCCGACGAAGAACGTACCGGCGGCAAGCGGTCGGCAAGGCCCGGAGCCGTCGCCTCG
>CAUZRT010000290.1:0-4392 GCA_963582235.1 Lentisphaeria bacterium | reverse complement strand
CGAGATTGCGACTCGTGAATGCTCAACGATACGGGCTGCCCCATGGGTGTGCCGGTGTGATTGTCGTCGAGGCCCTGATTGTAGAGGCCGTGGCCGGTTTCGTGGAGAATGGCAAAGAAAGCCTGGGTGAATGAAGCCGGATCATACCGGGTCGTCATCCGTGTGTCCCCCGGACCGATGCCGACGCAGAAGGGATGGACGGTGACATCGAGGCGCCCCCGGTAAAAATCGAAGCCCATTGCACGGGACACATCGCGGCCGAACGCCTCCTGCCGATCGATGGGGAAATGGCCTTGGAGGATTGTGGTGTCCGGGTGCCGGGCAGATTCAGCAACGGCCCGAATGAGGGGGACGAGTCCGTCGCGTAGCGCCGTGAACAAGGCCGTGAGATTGGCAGACGTCTGGCCCGGTTCGAATTCGTCGAGCAATGCGTCATAGAGCGGCCCGCCGTCCGCGGCCAGCGCCTGGGCCTCTTCTCGAACGAGTGTCAGGATCTCTTCTAAATGCGGTCTGAACAGGGAGAAGTCCGATGCCGCCCGCGCCTCGGCCCAGACTGCCTGAGCGAGGGAAGTAACACGGGCGAGTTCCTGAACGAGTCGTTGGGGCAGCCGTTGGCGTCGTTCGTAGAGTCGACGGATTTCCCGAACGTTTACGGCCGGGACGGAGAGTGGATCCGAGAGAAGAGCAGTACCCTCGATTTGTGCCAGCAGCTCACCGAGTTCCGGTGCCACGTATTGTTCATGGGCCAGTCCGGTGAGCAGGGCGAGTTGCTCGGAACGAAGGCGGGCGGCGCCCTTGGGCATGTACGTCCGCTCATCCCATCTGAGCACTGAGGAACAGGAGGTCAGCAGCGAGATCTTCTTGTACCGCTGAATCAGTCGTTCATATGCCTTTGCGGCCGTCATTGTCATCTCTCAGTCCAGTGTGAGCGACCATCCGACGCTGTCGGCGGCAAACGTCCTGTCGTCGATTTGCGCGAGTTGGGGCGCGGCATCGACGGGACTGTCCAGCTCCTTGAGACCGATGTAGAACGTTGTCCGTTTCGATTCGTGTGCATCCAGCCATTCGAACGTCGGTGTCTCGAGCAAGGTCCCGGCTGCAACATTGATCTCGCGACTGGTGGCGAAGGCGTAGGATGAAAACTCGAGTCCGCGTGTCAATTCTCGTTTGTTCCATGGCGGCAGCGATCGCTCATGGTTTTCTTCCCAGGTCATCAGCCACGGGAAGGCAGCGCGTTCCCAGAGATAGAACACAGCCAGGCGGCAGGCGTTCTGAGCGGCGACGAACCAGCCGTTTATGTCGTTCGGATTGATGCGGAGCGTGCACGTGTCGCTGTTGTGTTCGGTGCGTGGGTAGCGCCGCCAGTCGGCCGTTGACCCATCATTGGCCGGTATGTTCGGGTAGGCGAACTGCGTATTGACGGCCCATGTCGTCCCGACGTCGGTGACCGGTTCCGGCCATGTCATGCCCTGGTCCGCATTACATTCGAAGAGGCACGGCGCCGGATCGAGAAACTGTGAGCCGATGGTGGCATGCTGCGCTCGGCCCATGGCCCGTTGGAAACCGGTGAGGTTGGACATCGTTTCTTCGACTTTGACGACATCGGATCCGGCAGCCAGGCTGAAGCGGCGCTCGAGGTCGATACACGTCTCGGGCAGGTGTGCTTTGAGCGTTACATCGGCGCCGTCGTCACTTTTCGAGCTGTCGATCACCACCCAGGTCACCAGGCCTGATTCACCGTGAATGCACATTCCGGCGGCCGCCTCGCCCGGGCTGTGTGCCCCGAACACATCGACACAGAGGTTGTGGCCGCTGATGTTGCAGAGCAGTTGCGACTCCAGCGAATCGCCGAAGGCTTCCGGATCGGCGAGCCGCCGCAGAGCCGGATCTGTCGTCGGCCACGACGGTTCCCACAGCGGATTGACGCCGCCGTTCGCTCTGCGGATAGCGGCGATGTGGCCGCCCCCGGTCAAAACGATCAGCTCGATGTTTTCATTTTTCAGAGAGACGGCGGGACGCTCGCCAAAAATTGTTGCGGATACATCTGTTGACATGGAACCGGACCTTTTGGGAAAGATGGAATGTTAGAGTGATGGAGAATATGGAGTGATGGAACGCAGGGACAACGGTCAGTCGCTAATTTAACTCGAGCGTCTGGGAATTTGTCATTTGACGCCCGGCAACGCTTGACTCGTAATCGATCAATTCGTAATCGATGTTCGAATACAGATCGATTATCCCGTGATCCGTCAGTTGACGGATTGTCTCGTGACAACCCGGAACGTGACTCACGCGGCGAATGGATCGATTACGAATCACGGCTAAAAAGCCCTGGCGAAGTCGGCTAAGTTAATCGCAGGAATCAAAGGGCGCTGAGAAATTTATACTGGTGTCGGCAAATTGTCACACCACCGCAGCCTACAATAAATTGACAAATCGGTATGCCGCCGGTCAGTTAAACGGCTTTTGCGATGGACATGATCGGGACATGTAGGAAACCGCCCCGGGGTTTCGCGAAACATGAAGTTTCTAACGAGCGTTCGCCCCGGCGTGGTGCGGACGGCTTATGTGTGGCAGAAATCCTACCGTCCGGTCCTTGTCCGAAGACCTTTTCAGCCACGGGCTGATTCGGTGTAGGGACGTTGTCCCGTCCCAACGGGACTCTCGTCCGCGGTGGCGGAAAGTTTCTGAAGAGCGACCAGCAATCGGCGGCGCGTTGCGATCCGTCGGCTCACGGATTATTACAAATTGAATTCTTCGTTGGTAGCCGGACAGTCCAAAGTAGCACAGGCTTCCAGACTGTTAATGAAACAGTTTGGAAGCCTGTGCTACAATAGACCGATCCGTGCAACCGATGCCTGACCGGACAATCCGAGTTTCTAAGGAGACGAAAAATGAATTTTCAAGGAATTATTCCGGCGCTGGTAACGCCCTACGACGGTGATGGGGTGGTAAACCTGGAGATGGTGCGAACCTTGTCTGACCGGTTGGTTCAGGAGGATATCGGCGGCCTGTTCATTTGCGGCGGTACCGGCGAATGGTGGCTGCTGAACGTCGATGAACGAAAAGGGATCAGCGCGGCTGCCATCGAGGGGGCGGCGGGCCGGAAGCCGGTGATGGTGCATGTGTGCGGGATATCGACCCGCGCCTCCGTGGAGCTGGCACAACATGCGGAGTCCGCAGGCGCCGACGCCGTCAGCACGCTGCCGCCCATCGGGTTCCCTTATACAGCCGATCGTGTGTGGGACTATTTCAAGACTATCGGTGCTAGCACCGGACTGCCGCTCTACCTGTATCACGTGCCGCAGCTTTACGGCGATGTCATCAGCATGGATCGCTTCGCCGCCGCGATCGCGGAGATACCCACGCTTGCCGGCGTCAAGTTCTCGTCCTACCGCATTGATGATCTGATCGATTTGAAACTGAAAGCCGAGGGTCGGCTCAACATCATCTCCGGATGCAGCGAGCAGCTGTTGTCGGCAGTGGCCTGCGGCGCAGACGGCAGCATCTGCACCTGGTACAATTTCATTCCGCGGCTGGGAAAGAAGATTTTCGACTGCGTGCAGAACAACGACGTCGCCGGTGCCAGGGCACATGAAGACATCCTGGTCGCCTTTGGAAAGATCTGCATACCGAAACATCTGGGCTATGTGAAATGGCTCTTGGCTCGGCAGGGGTTTGATGTCGGCGGGCCACGCCCGCCGCTGCCCGATACAACGGCGGCGGAACGTGAGGACGTCCTTCCGAAGATCGAAGCGACGGGCGTATTCGACTGGTGCATATAATGTTTCCAAAAAGGAAAAATTATAATGAAGACACTATCCTAACGGGGAGATTTTGTGGGACATTATTGAAGGCGAGGAACATCTCGGGGACGCATCCTTCAACCTGGCGGCGCACCTGGCCCGCTGCGGGGCGTCGTAAGTCATGATTTCCAGTGTCGGCCGGGACGAATTCGGCGACCGCGTCATGGCAGCGATGGCGGGTCTTGGAGGCGACGATCAATACGTACGGCGGGATTCGGAGCATACGACGGGCACGGTCGACGTCATGTTGACCGCTACCGGGCAGCCGTCGTGTCGTATCAATGAACCGGTGGCGTACGACTTCATATCACTCGACACGGCGCAATTCGTAGAAATCGCTGCCGGCGGCTTTGATGCCTTCTGCTACGACACACTGATTCAGCGCAGCCGTACGTTGCGGGAGACACTGTATCGGCTGTTCGATGACCTCGAGGGGATACCGTTCTTTTATGACGTCAACTTGCGATTGAGTCTTTATACACGGGGGCAGATTTGCCGGTCGTTACAAGCAGCGACAATTGTAAAACTGAATGACGAGGAAGCCGCGGTCTTAGCTGCCATTGTTTTCGACCGCGAAATGGAGGAG
>CAUZRT010000289.1:0-4395 GCA_963582235.1 Lentisphaeria bacterium | reverse complement strand
TCGCGAGCGTGCTCGGCGGCGTCGGTCGCTTTCTTGCGGACCGAGTCGAGGTGGTGCTTGACGCTGCCTTCAGCATCGATGAACGTGTCCTTTAGGTGCGCGTACTTGTCCACGACGAGATTACGCAGTTCATCCTTCTTTTCCTTAGCCGTGGATTCGAGCAGCTTCAGAGCTTCGGTGATCTTGTCGTTGCTGGTCGCGGTGTTTGCCTCCATAGTATGTTTCCTTCTCGTGTGGGGTTGCGGCGTCACATTTACATCGGTACAGCCTTTCACTCTTAAGTTATGATGGCACCAATCCAGAATCAAGTCTTAATTCCGTGATCCGAATTGCTTACCGATATCCGTAACGCTACACTTTGCAAGTGAATAAAGTACGGGTGTCGGTCGTCGAATGATAAATATTCAGCGATCCCATGTCCGGCATCCAGCCGGGTGCCGGGTAGGCGGCGGAAATTCACATTCCCGTGTTGTCGCGCACACTGACTCTTTACCTGTATTTTTTTCGAAAATGCCTCAGGCGCAACATTCGATAGATCGTGAATATCACGCCCGCACGCATGCCACACCACGCCTGTCATTGATCTGGGTATTGTTGCTCTTGTTTTCGTCCGCTACGGCGGCGCTCTGGATGCCTGTTCCGCTCGAAGAACTGGTCGTCGACAATCCCCTCATTGTGCGAGGAGAGATTGTCAAAGTGACAGCGCATACATTGGGACGATTCGACGTTGCGCACTTACGCATCGAGCGAGTTTTGAAGAATACCTTGGCCGATCACCCGAAGAAGCGAGGCGATGTTATACGCTTGCGTATACCGACCCGGCGCGGACGGGTTCGAAAATCCACGGATCTGCACTATGCTTGCGGGAACAGCGGCATCTGGCTGCTGGCGTTGCGTGACGGCTTCTTCGAGGCAAGCAATCCCGACGATCGTCAAGACCTGGAAAAGGAAGCGGAGATCGTTGAAACGATCGACCAACCCGAAGCAAACGCGCCACGGAAACGGAGAAAAACGTCAGAGGAAGCCAAAGACCGTCCGGCAGGCACGGAGCGCGAGTGTCTTCAACGGTGGGCAGAAAAGGCGTTGCAACCGGGGAAAGACTATGAGCCGGGCACAATTCTCGTCGGCTTTCCGAAAACCATGGATGAAAACTACGTACGCCGGATCCTGGGCGAACACGGCCTGACTCTGAAACGCCTCAGCCGGACCGGTACAGCGACAGTGGCGGTGCGGAAGGGAACTGAATGCGAATGGATATGCAAACTGGTCGCGGACCCGGTGATTCGATTCGCGGAACCCAACTATATCGCTCGTGCGTTCGGCGTAAAGTGAGGCCCTATTGCGCGGGAACGCTACCCACGTCCGCCGTGATTAAGCGCTTAGTGCGCTGTTCTTGCCACCATGTTGGTAGAAAGGGTTCAGTGTTCAGGTGTCAGCATGAGGGAATTCGTTATTCCGTTTCCTGAAACCCGAAACCTAAAACCTGCGGCGCGAAGCGCCATTTTTTTCGCCGGAACCACAAAAAAACTTTCGCCACCTCAAGACTCCGGACTCTATAGTTCCGCAACGTCAACCGGCACGGACGGCATGTCCGCGAATCCGTTGCCCCTGTGCGAATTCAATCCCAATTCGAGACTGTGCCTGCGATCGCCGTCCGGAAATACCTGTTCCGCGGCCCGCACACCGATGCCGGCAACGACGGCGTAATGATCCGAAACCGCATCGGGCAAAACGCGATACTCGTGAAACTTCAATCCATCCGAAACCAGGACCCAGTCCAGCCGGCGATCGAGCTCTCCAAACGTCCCGAGATCCTCTGACTCCGGTTGGTACACTCGCAACTCGAGTGCCGTGGTGAGTTGTCTGACCATCGAACCGTTGGACGACCACTCGGAATTCAGGTCGCCCAGTATTACCAGTTCGTTGCCGCGGCCCGCCAGCAACTCGATGGTGTCGTCTATCTGACGGCGGCGCACAGAGCGCCGCAGAAAATCCAAGTGCAACGACACAATGTCGACGCGAGTCGCCGGCGTACCCGGGAGGTCAACGGTCGCGACAATGAATCCCTTTGAAAAGGTTAGTGGCGAGGGTGAGTATGTATAGCACTTGGCTCCGGACATCGGCAGCTGCGACAGCAACGCCGTGCCATAGCTGAGGCGCAGCCCGTCAACATGCGCCGAACGGACCGTATACGGGATGTTCGCCGCCCGCGCCAGGTAGGCCACGTGATCGAAGTCACCGCTCCAGACGGAGGGCCCATCCGCCTCCTGCAGAGCGACGACATGCGGCCGCGCACGTCCAATGACGGCGGCGACGGCATCGAGATTACCGCGAATCCGCTCACCACCGAGCAGGATCTGACTGGCGGCTGTGCCCCGGCCATGAGCTACGTTTACCGTCATCACACGCAGGATCGAAACGCGGTCGGTTCCCGACTCATCACCCACCGTACCGACGCCGATGCCGGCAATCGGTTCATGTACGCGACTGCCGGAGACACCATAGGTGACGCCGATGACGGCCGCCAGACCGCCGGAGACAATGACCGTCAGCGCCGTGAAAAAGACTTTTAGTTTTCTCTTCCGCTTCATTGGTTCCAGGTCACTAGAGCAACGGTGACAGCAATCGGAAGGCGCCGTCCCATACCTGCCGCCAGTACGGTTGACGTTCGATTTCGTCAAGTTTCAAAATGTCGCTTTCGCGTGCCATGCCTTCAAAGTTCCGGACCAGCTTTTTCGTGACAGATTCATCGTACAGGAGCACACTGCACTCGAAATTGAGCTGGAAACTGCGCTGATCCATATTGGCCGAACCGACCAAGCACATACGCTCATCAATGGTGACAAGCTTCGCATGAACGAATGTTTCTGCAAACTCATACAGCTTTACGCCCGCGGCGGTAATGTCACGGTACCAGCTTCGCGCCGCCCAATCGGCGATCCAGTGATTGGACCGTTTCGGCACCAGGATCTCCACGTCAACACCCCGGGCGGCCGCGGCTTCCAGCGCCATCACAATGGGCAGGGTCGGCACGAAGTACGGCGTCACAATCGTGATCCGCTCCGCCGCCGAGTAGAGCAGCATCGATAGGACCAACTCCAGCGGCGCCCGCGGATCATCGTCCGGGCCGGTGGGCAGAATCTGAATATGAGACGTCCCGGTTGTGCGCAAGTTCCAGTCGACGGCACTGATGATCGCCGGTCTGCCGGTGGTGAATTCCCAATCCTCCTGAAAAATTATCTGCAACTGCTCGACCGCCGGCCCTTCAATGCGGATGTGCATGTCGCGCCACGACAGATTCCGATGATTCCAATTCACATACTCGTCACCGATATTCTGGCTGCCCGCAAAGCCGACCGCATTGTCAACAACGACCAGCTTCCGATGATTCCGGAGGTGAAAGCCCCACGGGCGACTAAGCCGCAACGGCCAGAACCGCGCAAACTCGATGCCAACCTGCAACATCGGTTCAATGAATCGCCGGCTCAACCGGAACGAACCGACAGCGTCCACAAGTACACGACATTTGACGCCCTGGCGCGCCTTGTTGACCAGCAGTTCGCGAAATTCCCGTCCGGTATCGTCCGGCTGAAAGATGTAATACTGCATGTACACATGGTCTTGTGCGCCGGCAATGGCGTCGGCAATGGCGCCGTAGGTCGTCAAGGCATCCGCGAAGAGGGTGACTGTATTCCCGCCGACCACCGGGAAATCCGTCAGTTCTGCGGAAAGTCGTGACGTCCGGCGAAGCTCCGGATCCAGCATCTCGAGATCACCGAACCGGTTCTCTGACGGTTCTGAGAGCGCCCGGATTTTCCGTGCCGGATCGGGCTTCCGCCGCCGGTCGCGCCGCAATCGGCGATAGCCCACCAGAAGATAGAACACGCAGCCGATATACGGGAGATAGGATAATGGTCAGAAGCCACGCCATCGTCACCCCCGGGACCTTTCTGCGCTGGCTCAGGGCGTGCAGTGAAAAGATGACGATCAATGCAACGTTGAGAAACGCGATACTGGAAAACAGCAATCCATCCACTTGAACGCCTCCGGCAGATCCGTGCAACACACGGGCCCAATTATCGGGACCCGATTGATATATTCCCTCGGGACGAACAGATTACAAGGCGGTTTGCATCATCTGCAGATCCGCAGTTGCGTTTGTTCTCGTCCCGCCCGATGATCCGGCGACGCAACGCCGGTTTGCCGCCGATCGCGGATGGACATTCCCAATGGTGACGAGCCCGGGCTCGTCGTTTTCCCGGCTGAAACTAAAACATTTGGCTCCGCTTCGCCGGCGGACTTCCCGAGGGCAGAAGATAACGGACAAGAAACCCCATCAACCCAATGCCGGCCAGGGTCAGAAGGATCGCATACACGGTCACCAAATTCCGCGTA
>CAUZRT010000288.1:0-4417 GCA_963582235.1 Lentisphaeria bacterium | reverse complement strand
GCCTTCGGTTTGGCTTTCGCCATGGTGTACCTCCCTTTTTGTGGTGAGTCTCCCCGTAGAAACTAGAGACAGAATAACCGCGCTTGGAACAGATTGCAAACGGTTACAACAAAATTTGTGTCGTAGAATTCCGTACCCTCTAATACATGATTGTTGCGCAGCCGGTAAATTTTGTAGTAAACGTGAGTCGATTGTCACCCCCGAACTTCAAGTCGCCGAGCGCGACGCATGATCGTTGCCGTCCCTCTCGAATGCTTCGGCACCAATCTGGATGTTCTCGGCATTCAGTTTGTCGAGTCCTGTCTGCACGGCGTTCTCGCACGCTTCGGTGAGTGACTGTACCGCCATCCGAGCCTTACGATCGAATGCCTCCAGATAGTCACGTACATTTATCGGATCACCGAATCGGACGTAGGCCAAGCGCTCGGCATGAGGCATCGGCACAATCGAGTACACATCCTCCAATAGCTTTTCCACCGTCTCCCCAAACCGATCGATGCTTGGATTTTCCGCCACGTATTCACCCGAGTAACTGAGAATGCGCAATGCCAACATTGCCTACGACGGCCCAGATCCTGGCCGCCTCGTGGTCCGCCGACCGCTCCGGGACGATGCGAAGCTGGGGATGCGGCGACGAATGTTGCGGATCCTGTCGGTCAGCGAATCGCGCGCTCGCGGCTTGACTCCGTAGGCGCTCAGGCGAGGCGCAGTGGCAGGAAATTTACGAAATCCAGCGATGGCAGATGAGAGGAAATATCTATGAGGCTCCATGGCGCCGTATGCAGGTGGTCATCGACTGTACAGGTCGCGGCGCATACGAGTGTACAGATGTTGAATTTCAGATCCTCGCGTTGTCATACGCGGTCGGTGGCGGAGAATTGATCCAACTCCCTCGGAATCTGCTCGAAGAGTTTCTCAACAGTAAGAAACGAGTTCAGGCGCCATCCGTATCTGGCGTAAAACTGATGGTCCATTTGTGTGCGATTATGACATCTCGAGCTGACCGGACAGGTCGACGAACGTCGTCGTACACGGCGGGCCGTCGGCGTACCAGAACCGGTTGGGCAGGACCGGCTCGCGGCCGTCGGCCGGCCGCCTGGCATAGGGCGACGATCTGTGAGCACCTGGTGCCGTGCTCATCACCGTGTTTGCAGACTTCGGGATGGCGGGCCAGTGTGGCCCGGACGCGTGCCAGCCATGCGCCCAATCGATCGGGATTGGCAGTATTTTTGGCGGCCAGAGACGAGAGTTCATCGACATTTGACTGGGACGGATCGTACGGAAAGTTCAGAATCGTCGCGTTGCCGGCGCTCAGCGAAAACTCCTTCAGCGCATCCGTATAGGAAAAGACGACGGCAGTGTCGGTCGAAGCCAGGAGCAGATTGAAGTACTGGTAGGTTTCGGCCGCGACGCTGCGCCGGATCGCGTCAGCGGCCTGCGCGAGGTCCCGGTAGCGGAGTGCGTCCAGCGTCAGCTGCCCGCGCGACCGCGTCGGCGGGCCGGACGCCGGGATCCGATCGCATTGCGATCCGGTATGTTGGTGATGGCGGCAACGAGACCCTTCCCGTTAACACCAAACCACGTGCCGCCGGCCTCCAGGTCCCGCGGCGCGACGATCAGCGGATCGCTGCATATTGCCGTGGGGCTGGTGCTCGGACGATGGTAGAACTCATCGCGATTGGCGGCCACAACGAGGGGATAGTCACTGTCAGGCATCAAGATTTACGGATAGCGTGCACATGTGCCATGTAAGATGTCATTTCTGTGCGAACATGGGCATCCTGATCGGGGCTGACCGAAAACCCGCGATTTCCCGATTCGCGGCGGGCCTCCGCCGAGGGGTTTTCGGTCAGCGACTGATTACGGCGGCAGACGGGCGAACGATCCTGGGAATTACCGATCGGGCGCCGGCCGGCACCCAGTTAACGGCGTTACTCGATGCCACATCGTGTGCATCACCGACGGCGTACTCGCCGTTCGTGTGGATTCGGTTGTTATCCGACCATTGAGCCGCTCCGGATTCGGATCTCACCACGGAGGCACGGAGACATCCGCCGTCGCCAAGGGCGATGGCGAGGCAAGCATCGAAAGAAGGACACGGAGAGCATCTGATTTGTCGTTGACGGTTCTTGCCGGCGACGACAAATCAGTTACGACCTTTGTTTGGAGAAAGCCCGGAGCAACTCCGTTTGCTCCAAAAGATAGGGTGGCGGTTGATTTCAGCATGGCTGTACCCAGACAGGTTGAAATCAACCGGTCTGCTTTCTGCTCCGTGCCTTCGTGTCTCCGTGGTGAGATCTTTATCTTGCCGGGGACAACAAGAACAGTCCTCAATTCAGCGCTATTCCCGACTGCCCGCCATCGCCGGGACAAGCCGGTTCCTGCTTCTCCAGTTTCACCATGACGGCCTCGCCGAAGGCGCGTTCAAAAGTCGCGTTGTCGGGATAGACGAAACCGAAGGTACGGTGCCAGAACTTCTCCTTTTCCATGCACAGATAAAAAAATACGTCGTCATGCCATGGCGTGAAGTCCTCGTACATGGCGCTGAACATGGCTTCCTTGATGTCATCGGGATAGGTCAGTTTGCCATTGGGGTCGCGGACCAGGTCCATCTGTAGAATCTTGCTCTCGCCGCCCCGCTTGCGGATGGCTTTGATCACCGGCTTGATAAAGGTCACCGAGCCGAATGAGATGAACATGACCTCATCCGCATCAAAGCCCTCCAGCACTCGCTCGGCCAGTTGTCGGTAATCCTCTGTCCATTGGTCATAGTAGACCATGGGATGAAAATGGAAGGCAATGCCGACACCCCGGTCGGCGACCCGCCGCGCCGCCGCCAGCCGGTTCTCGAGGTCCGCCGTGAATCGCTCCTCGTTGTCGATGATTGCCGGCGTGTTCAACGACCAACTGCAGACGACGTTCCGAGGAACGTCGTGTTCGAGAAAGTAGCGGACGTTTCTGGATTTCGTCTTCAACTCCAGAAGAATCTGCGGATGGCGCCGGGCGAAGGCACAGAGATCGTCGAGAATTCCGTGCCGATTGCCCCACATCAACGAATCCGACGACTGACCCGTACCGATATGATAGAACCGCTCCGGTTCCAGTTCGAGCGCCATCAGTTTTTCCCGGAAATCACTGTCAAAGGCAACGGCATCACCGTAGAATGTCTGAACCGTGCAGTAACTGCAACCGAAGCCGCAATTCTCGACCGCATCAATGGTCCGCAAATTGCAGCAGACCGTTTTCTCCGACGCCACCGGACACATCCCCATGATCTTCCGGTCGGAGCGTTTTTGCGCGAGTCGCAGTTTCGGCGGGTTTGGCGTTTTCAGGCCGTTGGCCGGATAGCTCTTGGCGTCGTGTTTCAGCGACTCCATCCTGCGCCGGAGCTGGCGCAGGATCTCCTTTTTCAACTGCACACCTGATAGCGGCGACGCTTGCTCGTGCCGTGCCCACCAATCCCGCAGCGATTCCTCCTGCCACATCTGCAGGTCGCGGGCGGTCTCGGCGAGCTGACGAAGCTCCTGATGCGTGAGACGATATCGCTCAGAAAGACCGCGAATGAACACCTGATCGGCGGCGTCAAGCAGCGGATAAAGGGTCTGAGCCGCGTCGGCTTCAAACTTTCCGGGCAGCGTGCCGATAGGGGTGGTCATCTCAGGAGTTCCGGATTTTGTAAGGACGCCAACATGATGCGAGGAGACATGTATAAGATAGGCGACTCCGGTGAGTGTGTCCAACACCCAGCGCCGGCGGGGTGCACGACATGAAAATGGGGCAGGTAGGTTCGGGGTGCGTTTTCGGCGCCTTCCGTGTAGTCTCTGATACTACATTGATGCAGAGTTGGCTATCCAACCAGCAGAAATGTCCTTACCACGGAGACACGAAGGCCCGGAGATGGAGATTATCAAATTTCTCACGGACACGATCTACGAGTAAGCGTTATATGCACTATTCATCGCGATGATCGTGCCCGTGAGAAATTTGATAATACATTTCGGTTTGGAGGGGGAGGAGGGTTAGTGAGGGTTGTTATTGCTCCGCGAGTCCGTGGTCTGCCGAGCACTGTACCGAGCTGCTCACAAAGTGCCTCGAGCTTCATGTTGACAGCATTTGTCATATCGTTGTTATCTCCTTGCCATAAACAGGTGCAATTAAAATCCGTCAAAGAGAAACGTCTGTAAAAAAACAAACCTATTGATTCCTAACGGGTGTCAGTTCTGTGCCGTCCCAATCGTAATCGCCGCCGTTGACGCCCTCCTGGAAGACGGCGGCCACGGGGCCGGCGAATAAGAGGTATTCGAAGAGCGAGATGCTAAAGTCGGAATCAGTATCCGCCGGATGAATGGTGATGGGAGCATGTCCGGTCGCTGGACTACGCGGCGCCAACGTCGTGCCGTTAAAGTTATACTCACCA
>CAUZRT010000287.1:0-4433 GCA_963582235.1 Lentisphaeria bacterium | reverse complement strand
GACGAGGGAGAAGCCGATGGCGAGGATAATGAGGTAACTGACGGCGTTCTGCAGAGCATCTACACCTGCAGGTGACAGGGAGGCCTTGCCCCACTTGACAAGCAGCGAAGCGCCGACCACTCCCGGCAATGCCGCCATCAGAAACCTGAATCCGACTCGCAGGTTGATTGTCTCTTGCCGGTAGTGCCGGAAAGTCGCGTAGATCTTGGTCAGAACGGCGTACAGACTTGCCGTGCCGACGGCGGTAATCGGCTCAAATCGCATGACGAGTATAAGCATCGGTACAGTCAGTACGCCGGCGCCGACACTGGTCAGCCCGATCAGGAATCCAAGGGCGGCACCAGATACGAGGCATATTGCTATTTCAGTCACGCTTCCTCTTCACTCCTTAGGGTTTCCGGTCAGTCACTATTTCGGGTTGAAATCCGATTTTCTTGTCGCATCTTATCAGTTATGTTCGCGGGGCATATTTTACAAATAGTGGCGTCGGGATATTCTTTGACGATTGAACGTTTTTGATCCGCTTTCCACGATACTGTTCAGCAAGTCATCGGCCAGGAAGCCGTGAACGGTCAAGTGACCGGCCGTCATTTGTACCCGCTTGCTTCTTCATCATTTTCATTGCCGAAGGATGGGCGTCCGGTGGCCACGTTTCAACGTCAGGATATCGGGGGTCATTCTGCACGTCGTGGCCGCCACCTTGACGCCAGCGTTCGATCCGCACTGCGCGAGAGAGGAGCATCCTGATGTCGGAACGATTGATTGTGTCGCGGCTCGACGCGGTAACGGAGGACGTTCATGAAAACAATAGACTGGCCAAAACTCATTCAGGGCATCCTTGATCGGTTTATACTATCACAGGGGGAATTGGCGATTCGGTGCAGTGTTAGTCAACAAACGCTTTCGACCTGGAAGACCGGGCGCAGCCAACCCGGTATAAAGGGTAAACGTCAACTGATTAAACTGGCCAATGACGCCGGAATTCATTTGGGACGTTTCACTGAGACCGCAACTTTCAATGATCCCGGTGAAGACAAGCTCACGAGAATGTCACCGCCGGTCCTTGAGTTTTGCCGATTATTACAGATGCTCCCAGTCAAACAGCAAAGGCAGGTTGAGGAATTCGCCCGCTTCAAGTTGGCCATGTGGAAGAAGCCATTCGGCCGATCGACGGACGGCTAGGGTGCCCGCCCAGAAATGAATTCCGGGATTTTGGCAATATATCGTTACCCCGAATTCTTAAAGACGAAATACCCAAGTATCCAACTTCAGTCGTCGGTCCTTCCCCTTGTATATCTTCGCAAAGATCAGGTGCAGTTCCTTTGCTTCCTGCCACAATGGCGCCGCCGCGTTGCGCAAGTCCGGTACTGCTCGCACGACCATGCGAATAAAGAATTTGCTCTCCCGAGCTTCTTTCTTGCAGGTCCCGATCCTGACCCGATAATCCTTCTTTGAATCCGCATCGTCTGCCTCGCAGTATTTCGCACCAACGTTTGTCCCTGCCCCGGCGAACTGCCCAGTCAAACGCTGGGTGACCGGATTGACTGGAATCTTTTTTCCGAAATCAATGACCGCCTCCCCAAACAGAGCCGTTCGCTCCTCCAAATCATACGGCTTATCACAACTTTTTGGTTTCGCCAATCGTGGATTCCCTTGGGTATTTTGGTATTTCGTCATTAGTACAATTATCTCACCAAATCTATCCCCGCCGATATCACCCCCGCTGATATCATCCCCGCCCGGATATCTGTCACCCGGACTCGACTGCCTTGGCCGCCATCATGCGGCCGCCCAGGGTCGAGGGCGAGATGACTTCGTCAATGCCGATGTGCCGGACCTTTTCGACGTTTTCCTCGTCTTCCACACGGGCGATAATGCGGAACTGTGTGTCTTTCCCCGATTCCCGCAGTTCGCGAGCGGTCATCACCACAAGTGTGTTTACCGAATCGCTGTCGAATGCGGCAATGACTGCCTGCGCGCCCGCGAGATTGGCTTGCGACAAGGTCTCTCGCCGCGTCGGATCTCCGAGCATAACGTCGTGCCCTTTGCCCCGCAGATAGTCGATCATATCGGGGCGATCGTCGATAACCAGGTACTCAACGCCGCGCTCCTGCAACTCGTCGAGGATGCTCTCGGCGACACTGCTGTAGCCGCACACGACCACATGATTCCTCGTCCTTTGAAACCGGCTCACGATATTTAACACTCCTTTCAATCGTTGTTCGATCATCGGGCCCGCCACCACTGTGATCGCCGTGACGAACGAACCGAGCCCGACGACGATCATTGAAACAACAAAGACCCGCGCGTTCGCTGTCTCCGGCAGCATGTCACCATAGCCTAGGGTACTGAAGGTGACAAAGGTGAAGTACACGGCGTCCGTCCACGTCGCGATGCCGGTGAATTCGGTCCGCATAACGTACGATCCAACGATGCCGTAGGAAAGCGCGAACAACACCGCGGCGATCGCTGCCAATTGCGGATAATCCAGCCGGGGCGCCGGTCGGACATAGAACTCGCGACGGAGAATCACAAGACCCAGGATGAGCAGGCCGCAGAGCATACTTGCCGGCACCGTGCCGCGGTACAGATTGTTGCCCAGCAGCAACGCCAGCAGCAACAGGGCGCCGGCCCACGCCCGGTGTTCCCGGCGATAGAGGCCGTGGCCGAGCGCCATGAGCATCAGGCCGAAGAAGATGGTGAGGACCCCGCTGAGCTGCCTGCCGGCGGACATGCGCAGATATTCGGGCATCTGCTCCAGGTAGCGGCCGGCGTCAAGGCGAAAGACGTCTCCGACGCCGGTGGCCAAATTCACGAAGCCGCCGAAGACAATGACGACGGCGATTACGGTCGGTACTTTCAAGCGGGTGAAAATCTTATTCATGTCTGGAAATTTCTGAAGAGCGTCCGCCGCCTCGCACTGCAATCTACCGGTCCTCGAACACCAATAACCCAACACCGAACACCAAGTTTCTCAGGAGTCCGCAAGAACAATGCGCTTCCCGCCTGAGGCGGGCCGGCAGCGCGTCGCGGACAACCCTTGACCGTTCTGGTAGCCATGAGAAAGTCCCTATCCCCGATTAAACCGCGGCGCTTGAAAAAGATAAACAGACCGGCAATGATTAGGAGATACACGGTCCAAAATGCCGCATAGGAATACTGCCATTGCAATACTGGTATGACTTCGAAATTAATGCCATAAATGCCGGCTAACAAAGGTGATCGGGATAAAGAAGCTGGCCATGATGGTGAGCACTTTCATGATCTCGTTCATGCGATTCGAGACGGTGGACATGTACAGATCCGTAAGTGCGGCGGCCATTTCCCTGTATGTCTCGATAATGTCGGTCACCTGCACGGCGTGGTCATACGCGTCACGCCGATACGGTTTGACTGCGTCGGCAATCTCGGCATCCTCATCGCGGTAGAGATCATCCAGCAGGTGTCCCGCATCGGCCACATTACGCGGCGCAACAGGACCAGCTTTGCCGGGTGAATCTGCTGCAGAATTTTGGGGCTGGTATTATGCAATACCTGCGTTTCCAACTTCTCGAGGAGGTCGCCGTAGTGCTCGAGTATTAGGGAAATAAATGATCGCCGACGGCATCGATGAGCGTGTATATCAGATAGCCGGTGTCGTTGAGGCGCAACCGCGACCCAGCCTTTTCGATGCGCTCGCGGATCGGCTGCCAGAGATCTCCGGAGCGTTCCTGGAACGTGATCAAGGTATCGTTGAAACAGAATATGCCGACCTGTTCGTCTACCAGCCTGTCGCCCTTTAGCATCAGCATGCGCAGCACCACGAAATTATGGTCTTCATATGGGTCGACCTTCGGGCGTTGCGGCACGAGCAGGACGTCCTCGGCCGCCAGCATCTACGTCGTCGTCGTCGGCCTCAACGGCATTGGATGCCGCATCAACCGCCGTCGAGGCGGCACTCACGGCTGCTTGAAGTGGTGGATGGATCAGTTTTCCCGCCTGTTTTTTTCATGGAGTGTTCTCCTCTGGATAACCGGCGAATCGCGCAAATCTCGCGTCTCCCGGATAGATGTCGCGTGGCCGTCTAATATACTGGGGATACGGCCGAGATAAAGCATGAGTCAACCCGCTGTCGACGCCGATGTGATCGCCCGCGGCCCCGACTGCTCGGTCTCCGTCATCCGTCGGTTGATGGATTGCACGGGGGCGCAGAACAACCCCCGGTATAAGCCGGCTAAGTTCATGGTATAGGAATTTGTTTTTGACACTCATCAGCAATTCACTCGTAATCGATCAATTCGTAATCGATGTTCGAATACAGAGCGATTATCCCATGATCCGTCGGCTGACGGATTGTCTCGTGGCAACACGGAACGTGACTCACGCGGCGAATGGATCGATACGAATGGGTCGATTACGAATCACGGATACCCCCCCCCCCCCGGTAAAGCCAG
>CAUZRT010000286.1:0-4440 GCA_963582235.1 Lentisphaeria bacterium | reverse complement strand
TCGAAGGGATCATTGCCGACATCGCCCAGTTGCCGCCGAACCGGATTTCCGCCTCCGACATCGATAAGCTGCAGAGCCTGGGCGGCGAGTTGCGCGCCCAGATCTTCGGACAGGATCCGGCGATCGAGAAACTTGCAAAGACAATCAAGCTGTCCCGCGCCGGTATTCGGGATATCGAAAAGCCAATCGGCAATTTCCTCTTCACCGGTCCGACCGGCGTCGGCAAGACCGAGCTCGGCAAGCAGTTGGCGGGGATCATGGGCATCAACTTTATTCGCTTTGATATGAGCGAGTACAGCGAGAGGCACACCGTCTCGAGGTTGATTGGGGCGCCCCCGGGTTATGTCGGTTTCGAACAGGGCGGCATGTTGACTGAGTCCGTGATCAAAACGCCGCATGCGGTCGTTCTGCTCGACGAGATCGAGAAGGCGCATTCTGAAATATTTAATGTGCTGCTGCAGGTGATGGACCACGGCACATTGACTGACAATAACGGCCGCAAGGCCGACTTCCGAAACGTCATCCTGATCATGACCTCAAATGTCGGTGCCAAGGAGATTGCGGCGAATCGCATCGGCTTCGAGGATCAGAAACCGGCCGACACCGACAGCCAGCGCGCCGTCGAGAAGTTTTTCGCTCCTGAATTCCGGAATCGACTCGATGCGGTTATAAACTTTATGGCGCTGTCGGAAGAACTGATCGAAAGGATTGTCGACAAATTCTTCAGGGAACTGCAGGAGCAACTGAGCAAGAAAAAAGTCCGGCTCGAACTGTTGCCGGAGGCCCGCACCTGGTTGGCCCTGAAGGGTTATGATCCGAAGTTCGGCGCCCGCCCTGTTGCTCGTCTCATTCAGGCGGAAATACACGAGAAGATCGTTGACGAAATACTCATCGGAGAATTGTCGCGCGGCGGCAAGGCCGTCATCGGCGTCAAAGACGATGTGCTGGATTTCGAAATCGTCCCGAAGTCTCCCCCTGCGTGATTCCGCCGGACCAGTCGCCTGAGCGGTGGCCTGATGTCCTGTCTCTTAAATACGTTCTGAAGGCGAAATGGCAAAAATAGCGCGGAAGCGGGCCACCGACGGCTTCGTGCCTGACACGATTTCACGAATCAGACTGGTAAAATGCCAGGCGACGCAGGCGAACGCCGAACGTCGAACTCAGAACGCCGAAATAGAGATAGGCATCCCGATCGGACGCGCCACTGATTCGATGAGTGGGATTCGCGCGGACGACATAAATATTGCGATCTGGCACTCCCAGTGCATCACTTGGATTGAGTCGTAACTGATGTCCGCGGAAGCTGTTCCCTTCGACGTACGAGTCCAATTTTACCAGTCTTCCTTATGGTTACATGTTAGGCCTCGTGCCGGTGGATCCATGATCAGACGCTACTCGGACCGCATCCCCCCAATCTTGTGCGCGAAGGGAAACGGTAAGTCGGACCGACGGGCTTCTTCCGCCGCCATCATCGATCTATCCTTTTCTGTGAGAAGTGGCAGCGCTTTTTTTGATCCTGATCGTACTCGTAATCTCAAACCCCCGGATGCGAAGATATTATTACAGGGAGCAGCGCGAGCCGGGGTCATTGACGCTGCCGGCTCTTATCCGTGATGACCACCGCCCAAGGGCTTTCGATAGGCCTTTGGTTGGATGGAGAGTCTGGCCCGTTGCAGGTGATTGCTGAGGATTGCCGCGAACTCCGCAATCCTGGACTTGGTGCCATGTCCGACTTTTGCGGCGTGGCACGATTCTCATGCCCGGCGGCCAGGGAACGGGCCACTGCGTCACGACCGAAGATGTCGCGCTGAGCATTGATCTGACGAACGTGGTGCAGATAGTCCACAGGTTTCCGTTTCCTGCGCGGCTCGTGCTACGTAGCGATACTTCGCAGAGTAGTAAGCACGGTCGCAGGCCGGAGCCGACACGACCGCATCGAGGTTAAGAAGAAATATTAAAGGAGAAGGATTAGGGTGAAAGATTAGGGGTGCTTACTACTCTGCGAAGTATCGCTACGTAGCACGAGCCGCGCAGGAACTGCAGCGCTGGACCCTAACAATGTCATCGAGCCAACTCGCTGCGCTTGTGGCTCATGACTGTCGTTGGACAATGATAGCCAACGTATTTTGGATACACGACACTATACCACGGGGGTGTAACCGGCATGGCGGACGGCGGCGGCGGCGCGCTCCAGCGAAATACCCGTCCCGTGAATCGTCACTTCCCCGGCCATCAGATCGACATCCGCGGAGGCGACGCCCTTCACGGACTCGAGTGACTCCCGCACAGCGCTTGCACACCCCTGGCACGTCATCCCTTCGATTCGCATGGAGACCGACATGGCTGCCGATCCCGCATGTCGCCGCCGACCCCGGCTCGCGAGCTTCCGGCGCAAGTCGCGGACTGCAAATCGAATGATGATGGCGCACAGAAGAACAGCAGATGCAACCGCGTACCAGGAGTGCCCATGAGCCGGCGGCGTCGAGACGATTTCAGCCGCGATGACGAAATCAAAGAGGAATCCAAGACTCAGGCTGCCGACACCGATGACACTCAAGTAGATCAACAGAACGCGTGCACCGAAGGCACGATAGACCGCGCCAATGGTAGCGACATTTGTCGCCGGGCCGGCCATCAAGAATACCAGAGCTGCGCCGGGCGGAAAACCGGATTGCACCAGCGCCGCTGCGATCGGGACCGATCCCGTTGCGCAGACATACAGCGGCAGTGACACAAGGAGCGCAAGAACGAGAGCCGTCCCCGTCCCCGTGGCCATGGTGCCGTCGAAGAAGCGGTGCGGCACCACCGTTGTAATCAGGGCTGAGACTGCGATGCCCGCCAGCAGCCACGGCCATATCATGTATAAAAGATCATCGATGCCGTACCGCAGCATTTCGCGCATGCGCTCAGACAGGCCCGTGGGATTATGCACGTCCGGTGTCATCGATGCATCCCCGGAGTTGTCGGTAGTTGAGGGATCCGTGGCGTCCACCAGCCAACCGCCGAGGATGCCGGTTATGAAAGCACTGACGACCTTGAACAACGCAAAGGGCCACCCGAGAAATGACGCACTGACCAGGATTGAGTCGATTCCGGTTTGCGGCGTACTGATAAGAAAACCAACGGCCGCACCGTCGGCGGCGCCCGCCTTCTTCAATTCAACAGACGTCGGGATAACGCTGCAGGAACACAAAGGGATCGGTACGCCAAGCGCGACAGTTTTGAGGATGCTGCGGCCGCCGCGGTGGCCTAAATGCCGGCGGATAAATCCGGGCGGAAGAGTAACGTGCAGGACACCGGCAAAAATAATCCCGATGAGCAGCCATGGGGCCAGTTCGAGTAGTATCTGCCACACATTGTGCAGGAAGTTGAACATTGCGGGGATGGGCGATGGTAAATGGTGAAGGACGCTAGCCCGACAAAGTCCCGATCAAGCCGGGGCGAAATCGGGTGAATGGAGCATGGTTGATTGTTGATGCCTTATCCCGCTGGTGAGCGGTACGGAACACGAACAAAACCGCATTCAATGGGATCTCAACAAAATCTGTGTCAGTAAAGAATCCACCACCAGAGGCGGTGGATTCTTTACTGACTTTGAAATCGGCGTTCGCCGGGAGTTGACGGCTCTGTTATCCACGGCATCGCGAGCGGATTGAACGACTGACGGGCGAGTGTGTGTCGTGAATGTCACGGGCGGCATCGCGGTGACCAATGCGCTACCGGCATTCAATGCGTTGCCGCCTGGTCAAAATCAGGACGCTAGCCCTGAACGGCGAAACGGCGTTCGTCTCGATTGACTTGTTCTGTCCGCAATGCGATTCCCAACAGCTAGTACTGATTTGCGGATTTCGCAACCAAATTCGTAAACTCTTCTCGTAAACCAAGTCGAAATCCCCCGGGCGTGGGACACTGGCGCAAACCCATTGCGATCCGTATTTCGACCGGGGTTAAAGCTCCCCAATAACCGACTGGGTTGACGCCGGGGTTCACGAGGGGCGTTGTTCAATGGGGGTTCCGTTGGGGTTCACGATTGGCGTTTCGGTGTGTCAAAGTCCAGCGACAGAATAATCCAGTATAGTGTCGTGCCTTTGTATTTGTGCCGATGCTCAGTACGCGGGAGAGCAGAAACCCCAAGGCGCATGCCATGACCATCAGATAAATCCCCGAGTGGAAGGACGGGTAAGCGCCATCCTCGATCAAGATGTAATCGGGATCGATATTCTGCTTCAGTTTTTTGATCCGTTTCACGATTGCCTTGTCGAGGCCCGTTCGGTTCCTGATGAGGCCTTCAACAATCTTGTCGTTCCTGGCCGCAGATTCTGGATAGACCGGCACAAACACGGCGTTAATCTTGTTGTCGTCGTCGATCGTATATACGCCATTGAACATTTTGATGCGACATTCAGTCAGACGGATGCGTTTGTCGCTCTGTGGATCTGC
>CAUZRT010000285.1:0-4459 GCA_963582235.1 Lentisphaeria bacterium | reverse complement strand
ATACCGGGCGGTAGCCAAGGTATCCTGTTGCTTTGGCCGACGCTCCAATATACCTTCTTGATGATGGCGCGACAAGGTAACGTAAGAGGCCGGTCTGTTTCCGGCACACAACGCCACCGCATCTCCTCCGTCGGATGCCCTCAATTGTGCGAGTCGTCGAAGGTTCCCAGAAAAAAATAAGCAGTTGCCGCCAATCGCGAAAAAAAAATCCGGGACCGGGTACTTAGGTAATACGCGCCCCGGTTCAGGATAGACACACTTCAATGATTCGACGAACGGCGCGCGTGTGCCGTTCAATGCTGAATCGTGCGGCCCATTTACGGGCGGCACAGGCGATCCGATCACCATCCGCCGACCGCTCGATCCAATCCAGACAGGCCGCCGCTATGGCATCGGGACGGGCGGCGACAATGCTGGCGGCGGGACAGTTGCGTGTTATCTCCTCGGGTCCGCCGCCGCGGACCACGACCACCGGTTTACCGCAACCTAACGCCTCGACGACGGTACGGCCAAAGGGCTCGTTTGCAGCTACGGAAACTAACACATCGCAGGCGTCGATCAACGGCATGGCATTATCGACATTGCCGGTGAAGGCCAAATGCTCGACGATCCCCATGGCTTCCGCCTTGGCGATCAAGCCGGCTTCATACGCTTGGACGCGCTCATATCTCGGGCCGCCGACGACCAAGGCGAACAGCCGCGGATCTCTCTCAACCGCGGAACCGATAGCGCTCAGAAACAGCTCGTGACGCTTCCACGGCTCCATATCGGCAACCAGCGCGATCATTCCAATATCATCGCTGACGTCGAATCTCTTCCGGTATGAGTAAGCGTCACGAAGCTTCTCCTTTGCCGCGAAGTCGAAACCATTGTAAACGGTGCTCAGTTTCCGGGCTTGCCGCGGTCCGATGATGCGGGCACAATGCTCACGCACGAAATCAGAGACGGTAATCGTACGATTCGCGCGTCTCACCACATATTTGACGATCAGCCGCGGACCGTGGTAGTCCCGGTGATGGAAGATGAGCGGTACCGTCCGCGGGAGCGTCATGGCACAAAGAAGCCCCGAGCGCAGGCCATTCGCATAAACAAGGTCGATTCGACGCTCGCCGATCCAGTCGCGTATCTTCGGACGGACATAGTCGAAGTCGGCGCGGGCCCGCAGCAGGCCGCTCAAATTCCGGCGCCAGGGCTGCACGGGCAAGAACGTGGCCTCGACGCCGATCGCCTTGCAGCGCGCGGTCAGGCCATTGGTTGAGCCATCGCCGCTCATTACGAACGACCGGAAGCGCTTGCGGTTAAGGTGGGATACCAGCCCGTACAGACTCCGCTGAGCCCCGCCGTAGAACGGTGCGACGTCGACAAACATGACATTGATCGGCATGAGAAACAACCAGTGGGACGACCCAGAAATAATGTGCGTGAAATTGGCAGTACAAAATACCCAAATACCCAAGAAATGTCAAAATCCGAATGACGTAAGGTAATTGCCGCTGGGAGTCGGCCAGTCTCTCCCGCACCCATGGTGCGTATCGGAATTATTGATGTAATTTCAACGAGGCATTTCTGCTCCCGGAAAGGCGCGAGCGAGCACCACGTGAGTCCCGTTCCACGTGATCCCGCAT
This sequence comes from Lentisphaeria bacterium, assembly GCA_963582235.1. Lineage (GTDB taxonomy): Bacteria > Verrucomicrobiota > Lentisphaeria > JABSQK01 > CAJWLW01 > CAUZRT01. The sequence goes on along the minus strand of CAUZRT010000285.1, from coordinate 2,834 downwards.
GCGGGATGGCCATGGGTACCCGTAGGACTATCCCGAGTGATCTGTCGGCTGACGGAAACGCCGCCAGGGGCTGAAAGGGCCGCCGAAATTGTATCAATATTTTTTATACGCACCATAATGACGAATGACGACCCCGGGATCGACCGAGCGCCATCGGAGCACGCGAAGTTCGAACTCCTGACATACAATATGCCCAAATGTTGGCGGTCAGAAGCGACGACGGGGTAGAGATAAAAAAGGTAAGATCCGGCCCGCTGGAAGCCCTCGCCGCATGGCCGAACGTGGTCTTGGGACGATGTAATCGCTGGCGTCGATCAACGGCATGGCATTGTCGACTTTGCCGGTGAAAGCCAAATGCTGCAACGATCCCCATGGTTCCGCCTTGGCGATCAAGCCGGCTTCATACGCTTCGCCGCGCTCATCTCTGGGGCCGCCGATGACCAACGCGGACAGCCGCGGATCTCTCTCACCGGCGGCACCGATGGCGCTCAGAGTTGCGTGGCCCGGTGCGCAATATCCCGCCGAAAATAGACGCCATCCCAATGAATTTTATTGACGGCCGCATACGTCTTGTCCACCGCCGCAGCGATGCTCTTACCGGTGGCGGTCACCCCGAGGACACGGCCGCCGGCCGTCACCAATCCGTCGCCCTGGCGCAGAGTGCCGGCATGAAATATTTCGGCGCCCATTGCCTCGGCCTCTTCGATTCCCGTGATGACTTTGCCTTTCTCATACGAACGCGGATAACCCGCCGATGCAAGGGTGACGCAAACGGCAGCATCGTCCAACCAGGTGAATTCATACTCGCTCAAGCGATTGTCGACAGTGGCAAGCACAGCCTCGGCCAGATCGCTCGTCATGCGTACCAGGATCGGCTGCGTTTCGGGATCGCCGAAGCGAACGTTGAATTCCAACACCTTCGGCACGCTGTCGGTGATCATGAGACCGGCATAGATGATGCCGCGATAGTCGAGCCCGTCTGCACGGCAACCGGAAAGAAACGGATCGAGCACGGATTCAACAATGACGGCCCACATGGCATCGTCCACAACGGGCGCTGGCGAATACGCCCCCATGCCGCCGGTGTTCGGTCCGGAATCGCCCTCTCCGATGCGCTTGTGATCCTGCGACGCGGCCAGCGGTTTAATGCAATGGTGATCGACGAAGGCCAGGATGGAAACCTCCTCGCCTTCCAGGCACTCCTCGACCACAACCCGTGATCCGGCCTCTCCAAAGACACCGGCAAAACAATGCTGAATGGCGGCAACCGCCGCCTCGAGGGTCGTGGCAACGATTACACCCTTGCCGGCGGCAAGGCCATCGGCCTTGATAACTATCGGCGCGCCCTCAGCCCTTGCATAATCGATTGCCGACTCCGCATCCGTGAATTCCGCGAAGGCAGCCGTCGGGATGCCGTGCCGAATCATGAAATCCTTGGCAAAGGTCTTACTGCCCTCGAGCTGTGCCGCCTTCCGGTCCGGGCCAAAGATGGTCAATCCCCGGTCCCGAAAAGCATCGACGATGCCTTCGCATAACGGCGCCTCGGGTCCTACCATTACCAGACCGACATCATGGGATTCGGCAAAATCCGCAAGCCGTTCAAATGGACCGTAGTCAATGCATTCGATCCCGCGCATGCCGGCATTGCCGGGCGCGCAATATACCCGGCCAATCCTCGAGCTCCGCGCCAATTTCCAGGATAACGCATGTTCCCGGCCGCCGCCGCCAATGACCAATGCATTCATTACTCCATTCCTTCCTTCACACTCCCTGTTCGTTCAGCAACCGTATCGTTTTCTCGGTCGCGCCCCGCTGTTGATCGACGGTCTCCCGCGACGCCTTACCGAGTCGCGCCCGCGCCCGCGGATCGGCGACAAGACGGCGCAGCTCCCGGCGCAACTGTTCCCCGTTCGCCACTTCGACGGAAGCATCGTTGTCGCGAAAAATGCGGGCCACGAGCCGAAAATTGTCCATGTTGTCTCCGTGCAGGATCGGCTTTCCGAAGATGGCCGGCTCGATGATGTTGTGCCCGCCGACATTTCCGGCAAGACTCTTGCCGACAAAAACTACGTCCGACACCGCCAGGACACTCATCATTTCACCCGTCGAATCGACAAGAAGAACCGGTGATTGTTTGGCATCAGTGGCACCGTTTCGCTTCAAGTCCGTGTATCGATTGAAGTCAATCCCGGCTGCTCGCAGGGCTTTTCCGATCTCCGCACTTCGTTCGACATGTCGCGGCACCAGGATCATGCGTAGCGAAGTGATTTCCGCTGCCAGCTCCCGGTAGGCCTCGATCAGAATGTCTTCCTCGCCCGGCCAGGTGCTGGCACCGGTGACGATCAGGCGGTCATCGGCGCCAAAGGCCCGCTCAATCAACATTTCGGCGCCATCCGCACACAACTCGACGCTCTGGTCGAACTTCATCGTATTGCAGACATGGATCTGGGGCAGATCACCGGTCACTCTTCGCACGCGGTCAGCATCTGCATCGCTCTGAACGCAAATAAGAGAGAAGCGGGAGAAAACATAACTGAAGAACCAACTATGCCGGGCATACCCGGCCGCGGAATGATCCGACATCCGGCAATTGACCAGCGCCACCCGCCGACCATGCGAGGCGGCCATGCAGACGAACGTCGGCCAGATTTCAACCTCGAAGACAACCAGGGCAGCCGGCCGTATCAGACGCAGCGCGCGACCGACGAAAAGAAAAAAATCGACCGGGCAGTAAATCGGTACAACATTCTCTGGCGCCTTGTCGCGAACGATCTTCTGCCCCGTGGATGTGGTTGTTGAGATGACAAATCGTCGCTCCGGCTCACGCTCGGTCC
>CAUZRT010000284.1:0-4459 GCA_963582235.1 Lentisphaeria bacterium | reverse complement strand
CGCGTGCATTCAACGAGATGACGTCGCATCTGCAGCAGGTCATTGCCGACTTGCGATTGGAGATTCAGGAACGTGAGCAATTCAAGCTGGCGCTATCAAAGGAGACCGAGCAGCTTTCGATCACCCTGCAGAGCATTGGCGACGGTGTTATTACGACCGACGACAAAGGCGGGGTAATGTTGATGAATCCGGTGGCTGAGAGGCTCACGGGATGGCGGCAAGATGAGGCAGCCGGCAAACCTTTGAGCGAGGTTTTTCAGATAATCGACGAACGCAGCCGGGAGTCGATTCCGGACCCTGTCGCGCGGTTATTCGAAGCCGATGACACGACGCAATTCGACACGCAAAAACTGCTGGTGCCGCGCCATGGCCGCGAGCGTCGCATAGCCGAGAGCGGCGCGCCGATTCGGGATGGCAATGACAACCGTGTGGGGGTCGTTCTGGTTTTTCGCGACACCACGGCCGAGCAACAGCTGAAGGAAGAAACTCTGAAGGCGAACAAACTGGAATCTTTGGGTCTGTTGGCGGGTGGCATTGCCCATGACTTCAATAATATTCTCACCTCGGTTCTGGGTAATCTGTCGTTGGCAAAGCTTGATCTGGCGCCGGACACCAGCGCCCATAGACTGGTGCATCAGGCCGAAAGTGCCTCGACCCGGGCGAAGGATCTGACAAAGCAGCTTCTGTCTTTCTCGAAAGGTGCGATCCCAATAAAATCGACGGCTTCCTTGACAAAGCTGGTACAGGATTCGGCTGATATTGCTGCCCGCTGCTCACGCGCAAGGTGCGAATATAAGCTGGCACCGGATTTGTGGGAGGCAGCCGTCGATCCTGGCCAGATCAATCAGGTCATTCAGAATTTTGTGATCAATGCAGCGCAGGCCATGAAGGGCGAGGGTGTGGTCCGGGTGACGACGGAAAACGTAACGGTTCGCAAGGCGGACAATCTGCCGCTGAAACCAGGATGCCATATCAAGATAACGGTCAGCGATTCCGGCGACGGCATTGCCCCGGAGCATCTGGATCGAATTTTCGACCCGTACTTCACGACCAAGGAGGAGGATACGGGATTACGACTTTCGATTACCTATTCGATAATAAAGAACCACGAAGGGCACGTCGCCGTCGAATCGCGGCCGGATGTGGGAACAACGATCACAATTTATCTGCCGGCAAACGGACCGATCCCGGATGCCAGCACTGTCAGTGTCGAAGGATTGGCGATCGGGGAGGCGGTCAACGGCCGAATCCTGGTCACGCAGGATGAGAAAATCATCGGCCAGATCACGGCGAAGATGCTGTCGCGTATGGGCTTCAATGTGGAAGTGGCACAATCCGGCCACGAGACGATCGAACGATTCCAACGGGCGCTGGGCATGAAACGGTCGTTTGACATTGTGCTGCTGGATCTCAATTCTTTCGAGGACGTGGAAACCAAGGACCTCATACAGGAGCTTCGTGCCATCGATCCGGATGTCAAGGCGATTGTTTGCGGAGATCGGGGGGATGACCCGATGATTTCCAATTACCGGGATTTCGGTTTCTCCGGTGTGGCGCTGAAACCGTTCAAGATCAATGATCTGGGAAGTGTCGTCAAGCGCGTTCTGGTTGGAAGTAATTGAATGCCGTGGGTCGGGCGTGTCCTGCGGGTCCGCAGTCCGTGAAACGTGTCAGCCGTGGGCTGATCCGCCTGTGGCGGAAGACGTGAGACGTATTGCGTAAAACATAACGCGTAATAATTTGCGGTGCTGCCGGCATCCCATTGTTCTTCCCGCTGTTCGGGATCGTGGTGCTCGCTCGTTTCCGGAATCGATTACGACGTGAGTCGTGTGGCGACAACGTCACTCACGCGAGGACCGTCTCTTCCCCCCCGGCGTCGGGACCGAGGACGCAGGATGACGATTCCTCTTGTCTCGAACACTCAATAGCCGGCATAGACCCATGGCAAAACCTGCCGCGAAGCAGCTCTCCCTACCGGATCGAAATTTCACCTGTACGGATTGCGGCCGCTGCTGCCGCGACTGGTATGTCGCCATTCTGCCAGAGGAACTCGAGCGACTGAAGGCGTTGCCATGGATGGGCGACGGTCCAGCGGCAGGGCTCAGCGTCCGCATCGGCGACGGCACGTATCTGGCCCATCGAACCGACCACACCTGTATTTACTTCGACCGTGAGCAGCAGCACTGCCGGATCCACGCGCAGTTCGGCGCCGAAGCCAAGCCCATCGGCTGCCGCATCTATCCGTACACGATCAGCCCAACGTTTGCTAGTGAGTTTTCGGTCATGCCACGATTCGACTGTCCGGCGATCCGGGAAAGCACTGGGCGTCCCATTTCAAGAGACATGGGAATGATCCGCTTATACGTCGAGGCGCTCCAACTGAGTGGCGGCTACGATCGGCATGATCTCGGGGCGCTGCGAGCGGATGTGGCACGCAGGATTGTCAACGGGATTTTCAATTCCATCGTGGCCGACAACAAGCTGGCGCCAGCCATTCGAATGAAAGGGGCCATGATAGCCGTCAACCGATTCGAGGAGCTCGGCAGCGATTTTCTTAACGATATCGAGCTGGATAAAATCCTGCCTTCGTTCTTTGAGCGCGTCATTGACGACGCTGCAGCATTGCGACCGAAACGGTTTATGAGCGGCTTCGAACGGTGGCGTTTTCTTTACCTTCTCGCCGGTTACTTATGCCGCGACGAGGAAGTTGTCGGCGGACCGCTGTCGGCACGGATGGCGCGGAGTCTGGCAATGGGACGCATCATCTTCGGCGGCGGCAACGCTCGCCATCTCGGCCGTGATAATCCAGACTGGAAAATGTCAAACAGACGGCTTTTCGACGACGAGATCACCAACGTCGATACGGTCGATTTGACGCTGTACTGGGATATGCTCAAGTTGCGGCTGCAGTCGTACCAGTTTTTTGGTTCATCGGTATTCAATTTCGGTTTTCATTTCGGCCTGAAGAATTTGTTTCTGACATTTCCGCTTGTCGTCGAAGCAGCGCGGTGGTCGGCGGCGTCCCGCGATGATGAGGACCTGACGATAACGGCAAAGGACATTGATTTTGCGGTTACGAGTATTGACCACAGTTTCGGTCGTTCACGCTTTCTGCGGATGGGATTAATTACCATACTTACGCGACAGATGTCGGAAATTGATTCGTACGCGAAGCTCATTCATTCGATTTTTCACTAATTTTTTGTTGGAAATCGGCTTGAAATCAATTGTCAAAATGGCTATGATTTCTGGGTCATATCTATCCATGGGGTGGGTGTCATTCCCGACTTCCATTTACGCAGCTTCGTCAAATCTGTCATCACCGTCTTTTCAGGAGGGGAGAATGAAAGGACTCACGCAAAAACAGCAGGATATTTTGGATTTCATCGATGAGTTCAATCGCCGACAGGGGATGGCGCCAACGGTGTACGAGATTGCGGATCACTTCAATGTGAAATCGGCAACGGCGTTCGCGCATCTTCGGGCGCTGCAACGCAAAGGCTACGTGGAGAGATCTTCGAAGGCGCGCAGCTTGACGTTGATGCGCGGGTCATCTCCGAAGCATCTGTCGTCGACGCTCAGCGTACCGATCCTGGGTCGAATCAGTGCGGGGATGCCGCTGCTGGCGGAAGAGAACATCGAGGAAATTGTCCAGATGGACCCGAGCTTGCTGCCGTGGGGCACCGGCGGACATCGACTGTTCGGATTGCGTGTGGGCGGCGACAGTATGGTGGAAAAAGGGATCATGGACAAGGATGTGATCATTGCCAAGGAACAGTCGACGGCACAGATCGGCGATATCGTCGTGGCGCTTGTTGACGGCGAGGCGACGGTGAAGTCCTTTTACCTATTCGATGGCCAGGTCGAGTTGCGTCCGGCGAATCCCGCCTATCAGTCCCAGGTGCACGCTGTCGGCGAGGTATTGGTCCAGGGCGTGGTCATTGCCATGTATCGGATGTATCGTTAGGCTTTGCGCAAGAACAATTTTGGTTTTGCAGGCCAACAATTTGCCGCGACGACCAGTGTGGCCCGCTACTCCATGGCGGCAATAGGTATTTTCGACGATACCGATTACCGCGGCGGAGTCGCGGGCCATTTTTTGCGGCAGCACTGCCAAGCGATTTCCTTTGGGATGCTTCAGATTCCCACGTCCCGCCCACGAACATGCGGGGTGCGCACGGGCCGACCTAGTGTCGTGTCACGCTAATAATGATGGGTTGATTGCCTGCATTCTGTGATCTGGGGAAGGCAGTGGTGTCGGGGCGCAGTGTGACCTACTCTCCAATACCGCTAACGTCGCCCAGGCGCAGAAGATAGGCTCCGAAGGGCAAGGTGCTTTTTGCGTCCCGCATGCGGGACGCATTGACTTGGACCGCCGATGCGATAGCATCGACTTGCCAAGTCAACGCATCTAAGGGTCCAAAATAGCTCGCGTCATTGCGAAACTTTAGCGTGTATA
>CAUZRT010000283.1:0-4540 GCA_963582235.1 Lentisphaeria bacterium | reverse complement strand
GCGACTTGCCCGGACCGGTGTACATTCATTGTCATCACGGACTGCATCGTGGACCGACGGCGGCAGCCCTGGCATTCATCAGTATTGACGGCTGGTCCAATGAGAATGCTATTGCGGCCATGAAGGAGATCGGGACGGCGAGGACTTATAAGGGCCTTTATCGGTGCGTACGTGAGTTTCAAAGGCCGGAAAGTACTGAAATCGACACGGCCGATGACCAGTTCCGCGAGGTCGCCGACGTGCCGTCATTCGCGCAGACCATGGCTCGCATCGATCGGATCTGGGACTGTATAAAACTGATAAAGAAGAGTCGATGGGGTGTGCCCCAAAAGCATCCGGATATCGACCCGTCGCACGAAGTTTTACAGTTACTTGAAATGTTCCGGAAACTGAATCGCCAGCCGGAAATGCAGGCGCGATCGCCGGACTTCCGCGAGCGCATGAGGGCGACCGAAGCGGCAATTGCCCGTCTGCAACGAAGCCTCCGCGAAAGAGATCATAAAGCCAGCAACACGCACCTACAAAAAAATCAACCGCGCCTGCACGTCCTGTCATCTGAAGTATCGAAACTAAAATCCGTTTCGGGTCTTAGGGCTCGCGCAAAAATAATTTCACATTTTTGCGCGTCCCTTTGACGTCATCTTCCGACGATGCTCCCTCGCGAGATCCGCGACGTCCCTCGGTACGACTGTGGTCTCGGGCGGTCGCATTGGCAAAATCTAATGCCAAACGGACGGCGAAAGATGTGAAATTATTTTTGCGCGAGCCCTTGCTGAGGACACAACAATGGAAGAATCCAAAAATACAAACACGGCTTTGACGAAAACACAAAGTGATTTCTACCACCGGCTGCGGTATCGCATTCGCAAATGGCTCGCCGAAAATCCCGGCGAGCATAAATGGGCCGACTACTTACTGTTAGCGCCCGATGTGTTCCACCTCCTGTGCCGCCTGTTGCTCGACGAAGACGTTCCGGACCGTGAAAAAGCCAAGTTGCTGGCCGCCATCGTCTATTACATGTCGCCGATCGACATTATTCCGGAGCTCCTCTTTGGTCCGGTCGGCTATATCGACGATGTGGCCATTGCCTGTTACGTTCTCAACTCCGTTCTCACCAAGACGGATCCGGATGTAGTCCGCAAACACTGGGCGGGCGAGGAGGATGTTCTGGAGTTGATCGAACGGGTTCTGGCGAAAGCCGACAGCATCCTGGGCAGCGGCTTGTGGGCCCGAATACGGAAACACTTAAAGTGAATCACGAACGATGCGAACGCGCGTCATGCGTGGTTCCCATTTCCGGTGCAAAGAATGACTCGGGAATACAGCACCGAAGAGATCGCGGATAAGGACCGGCGGTTTGTCTGGCACCCGTTCACGCAGATGCAGGAGTATATGGCCGCAGACCCGGTCATTGTCGAGCGGGGTGAGGGCATTCAGCTGATCGACGTCAATGGCCGCGCGTATTACGACGGCGTCTCATCGCTGTGGTTGAACGTCCACGGTCATTGTGTTCCGGAGATCAATGCCGCGATCACGACTCAACTCGATCGCATTGCGCATTCGACACTGCTGGGATGCGCGAACGTGCCGTCTGCATGCCTGGCCGAAAAGCTCGTGTCCCTGACACCGGCGAGCCTGACCCGGGTCTTTTACTCGGACAGCGGCTCGGAGGCGGTAGAGATCGGTCTGAAGATTGCTTATCAATACTGGCGCCAGCAGGGCGACGATCACCGCCGTTATTTTGTCAATATGACGGATGCCTATCACGGCGATACGGTCGGCTCGGTCAGTGTCGGCGGCATCGATCTGTTTCACCGCGTTTACAGCGATCTGTTGTTTCCTACCTTGTCGGTGCCGTACCCGCATCCGTACCGTTTCGACGGCACACCGGCTGAGTGCGCACGTCATTGTCTCGATGAGCTCGATCGCGTGTTGGCGGAGCGCCATAGCGAAATCATCGGCCTCATTGTCGAGCCGATCGTCCAGGGCGCCGCCGGGATGATCGTCATGCCGGACGGATATCTCAAAGGAATCGAAAACCGCTGCCGCGAATTCGAAATCCTGCTGTTGACGGACGAAGTCGCAACCGGCTGGGGACGCACCGGCCCTCTGTTTGCCTGCGAGCATGAGGCGGTCAAACCCGACATACTGATGACGGCGAAGGGGTTGACCGGCGGCTATCTGCCTTTGGCGGCAACGCTTACGGCCGATCATGTTTTCGATGCCTTTCTCGGCGACTACTCGGAACAGAAGACCTTCTTTCACGGGCACTCCTACACAGGCAATCAACTCTGCTGCGCCGCCGCTCTGGCGAGTATCGATTTATTCGAAAAACGCAATCTGATTGATTCGGTCCGACTGAAGAGCGAAACGTTGGCGGCCCGCCTGCAGGAATTCGCTAACTGCGCGCAGGTGGGCGATGTTCGCGGTAAAGGCTTCATGTGGGGCGTGGAACTGGTGCGGGATAAGGCGACAAAGTTACCGTACGGCTGGGAGGAGCGCATGGGGATACGGGTATGCAACCGTTGCCGGGAGCTCGGGATGATCCTGCGGTCCTTGGGAAACGTCGTCGTCTTCATGCCGCCGCTGGCCAGCTCCGAGAAGGAAATCGAAGAAATGATCGGGATTCTGCACCGGGCAATCGTGGAGGTGACGGAGTAGGGGAAAAACCCAAGAGGGTTTTATAAACCTCAGTGTTGACGGTACTCGCATGGCAACGACTCATTCGCAACGCATCGGTCTTTTCATGACCGGCACCGATACCGAAGTCGGGAAGACCTGGATTACCGGCGGTTTGGCGGCGGCGCTGCGGGCGCGCGGGCTGAACATCGGTGTCTGGAAGCCGATACAGAGCGGCTGCACCTACGGGGAACCGGCGGCCGACAGTTTTCAATTGAAAGCCTCTTCCGGTGTCGGCGACCCGGAAGAGGCAATCTGCTCAATGGCATTTCAGGCGCCGCTCACCCCCATGATGGCGGCGCATCTCGAGAATCGACGAATCGACGTTGATGACGTCATTGTGGGCGGTGACGCACTGTTCCAGAAATACGACGCGGTCCTCGTGGAAGGCGTCGGCGGGCTCGCCGTACCGATTACCGACAACTGCCTGATGGTCGATCTCGGGGCACGGCTGCGGCTGCCTGCCGTCATCGTTGCCCGTCCGGGGCTGGGCACCATCAATCACACGCTCCTTTCCATTGCCTATGGGCGGGCAAACGGCATTACGGTTGCCGGTGTTGTTTTCAACGGCTACGAAGGCGAGCCACCGCCGCCGATCACAGCGCTGGATGAGCTGCCCGATGGCCTCGACGGTACGGACAGCCGGACCACGAATCCGTTCTTTGTCGAGATGTTTTCCGGTGTACCGACGCTCGGTCGCGTCCCGTTTATTTCGACGGATGCCGACTTGCAAAAACGCATCGAAATCATAAATTCTCATGTCGATCTCGACAGTATCGTAAGACTCATTTCATAAGATAAAGGAATTCGCCATGGCCCTTGCCCCCGATGTTGTGGACACTGCCGCTACAAATCATTGGAGCGAATTGGCACGCAAAGCACTTGCCGGCGAGCGCCTGAGCCGGGAGGACGGTTTGTCGGTACTGCAGGCAGCGGATGACGACGTCTTACCCGTGCTGCATGCCGCATTCACCGTCCGCAAGGCGCATTACGGCCGCAGAGTCAAAGTCAATATGCTGATCAATGCAAAGAGCGGCTGGTGTCCGGAGAACTGCGGCTACTGCTCGCAGTCCAGCGTTTCGTCCGCTCCGATTAAGAACTACACGTTGGTCGACAAGGATACCCTGATTGCCGGCGCTCGGGCGGCCATGGAGCGGCAAGCCGGGACATACTGCATTGTGTGCAGCGGCCGTGGTCCGACGAACAAGGATCTGGACAACATCTGCGGGGCCGTTCGTGAGATCAAGGCGACGATGCCGCTGAAGATCTGTGCCTGTCTCGGAATCCTGAAGGATGGGCAGGCTGCGCGCCTAAAAGAGGCCGGCGTGGATCGCTACAATCACAATATTAATACCAGCGCGACCTACCACGCAAGTGTCACAACCAGTCACACGTACGAGGATCGAATCAGAACGCTCGAGAGTATAAAGAATGTCGGCATTTCGCCATGCTCCGGTGTCATCGTGGGAATGGGCGAGAGCGACGATGATATTCTGGATATGGCCTATGCGCTGCGGGATCTGGATGCCGACTCGATTCCCGTGAACTTTCTGCACCCGGTCGAGGGCACACCGATGGCCGGGAAGCATGAACTGACCCCGTTCAAATGTCTGAAGGTCTTGGTACTCTTTCGACTTGTCTGTCCGAGCAAGGAAATTCGCGCATCCGGCGGCCGCGAGTTAAACCTACGCTCGGTGCAGGCGCTGGCATTGTACCCCGCCAATTCCATATTCATCGGCGACTATCTCACAACCGAGGGCCAAAGCGCCGAGGCGGATCGCCGGATGATTGCTGACACGGGTTTCGAAATCGAAGTCTGTGCTGTGGATTGATCCTGGAAAAGGCAGTTGCCCGCGGATCA
>CAUZRT010000282.1:0-4545 GCA_963582235.1 Lentisphaeria bacterium | reverse complement strand
CGGCATTCACGACAGCAACTCGGCGTACAGCCTGTATCTGAGGGGGCGCCAGCGGCCATTCAGTCTGGTCTCGACCGGTACGTGGGTTGTCATGATGAGTCCGCGGTTGCCTTTGGACAGGCTGAATGAGGAGCGGGACACGATGGCGAATGTCAATCTCCTCGGCGAATCGCTGCCGACCGGGCGATTTATGGGAGGGAGAGAATACGAGATCCTGTGCGCGGCGGCGGGCCCCGGCAGAGAATTCACGGATAGCGACGTACGAAGCGTGATCGCCGGGCGCAGTTTTCTGTTGCCCTCGTTCGCCCCCGGTGGCCCGTTCATGGGGCGCGAGGGTTCAATACTCGGGCCGGACGTGGAGTCCAGCGGTGAAATCCGGGCACGCGCGACACTCTATCTGGCGCTGATGACAGTAACCGGTACGCGCATGCTCGAGTTTGACGGGGACCTGATGATCGACGGCGGTTTCGTCAACAATCCGTTGTATTGCGGCTTGCTGGCCACTTTGTCCGGAAGCGAGCGCTGTTTCACTAATCACCAATCAGAGGGCACGGCCATTGGCGCCGGCATGCTCGCCGTCTGGGATCGCGACGACATCGACTGGCCGCTGCGCCTGTTACCCGTGGAAAAGTTTGAGGATCCCGGCCTCGCCGATTACGCCCAGCAATGGGAACGGGCCGTCGAGGGGTAAACCGGCCCTGAGCCGTGTGTAGCCATGTGGATGGAGTCTTGCGGCGCCAACAATACACTGCTGTTTCTCAGGAGCATCCCGCCGACTCGCGGTGCGATCCGTCGGCTGACGGATTGTTACGATGTGAAATCCTACCGTATGGTTGGACCGGACGCCGATGTAGTCCTACCGTCCGGTAGGATCCTCAGGGGCGTTTGGTTGCCACGGATGCAACCGGGCGGCAGGGCTGGGGATCCGTCAGCTGACGGATAGCCACCACATATTCGACGGCAACGTATCGCGAAAGAATCCGACGACAGTACTGAAATTTAAGTTTCTTGGGGGGCATCGGGAAATACAGACGAGTGGCGGACGATGTTCATTGGCTTCGTAGAACGATCTCAATTCGCACTTTCGGACTCCGGTCGCAGTATGAATGTAGCCACGTTTGGCGTCGTGAAGCAGCGGCGCGCCGTTTCGCGGATGTCGCCTTGGGTGAGATTCGCGACATAGCTTTCGAAGTCGAGGACGGTACGCGGATCCTCCCCGTGCCAGTCATAGAATTCCAGAATATACAACCAGAAACTGTTGCGCTCGAGACCGATCTCGCGTTCGCGCAGTTGGCTCTGTTTTACCTTGGTCAGGTATGTCTCTTCAATCGGTTCGTTCTGCAAGCGTTCGACTTCACGCTGAACCACGGCAATTAGGGAATCCACCTGATCCGGCGCGCAGCCGAACGAAAAATTAATCTCGTATCGCGGCACCGGATAATGACTGAGCGATGCCCGGACGCCGACGCCGTATGTTCCCCCGAGCGCTTCCCGCATCTCTTCCCGAAGTCGGATCCTCAAAACAGTTGCCATCGACCGAATCCGATACCGCTCTTCGTATGACCACTGCATCTGGCCACCATAAAAAATCCGGACGTGACTTTTCGGGGCGAGGCCTTTCCACACGGTGCGATTAACCGGTCCCTCCGGCGGGCGAATCCCGTGGTCCCGCCAGGTTTCCGGTGCGTTTCGTCCTGGCAGACCAGCGATGTACTGTTGAATGAACGGGCCAATCCGTTCGAGAGTAAAGCTGCCGACAAAAACGAAGGTGAAATCACCCGCGTTATCGAAGCGCTGCCTATAGAGCGAATGCGATCGCTCTATGTCCATCGCGTCAACCGTTGCCGGCGTCCAGGGACGACGGCGCGGGTGATCGCGGGACATCCGGACTTGAATTTCGTCATTGAATACGGCCTCCGGTTTGGCCAGTCGATTTTCGAGCCGCGAACGCGTTCGTGCCAAGTACGCGGCATACGCGTCTTGGTCCGTTCGCGGCGCGACAAATACGAGACGGATGAGCTGCATCATGATCTCGAGATCGGTGGGTCGACAGGAACCGCGCACGCCTTCCTGCAGCTCACTAATGTACGGATCTGCAGACGCCTGCCGGCCGGCGAGCTTCTTTTCCAACTGCGATTTCGAGAAACTGCCCCAGCCGCATGCGGGCACGACGCCATCGGCACTCGCGGCCGGAATGAAGTCGGCGTCGGTCGCCAGCGAATGACCACCGGCGCTGTACGCCGTGAAAAGAATCTCGTCTTTCTTGAAGTCGGTGGGTTTGAGGACAATGCGGGCGCCGTTCGACAGTGTCCATCGTGTTACGTCGAGTTCGTCAATGCGATCGCTTTCAACGATCTCGCCGGCCGTCGGTTCATCTTCGATCAAGGGTCGATCGCCGACGTCATCGACGTATGGCACCAGTTCCATGGCGGCGACGGCGTCGAACGCTGCATGCACCTCCTGTTCTGTCGGCAGCGCGACGTCGTCCTTTTCCGGGCCATTTATCAGAACAACGCGATTGGCCGTGGTCATCAGGTTTTTAACGAGCTTATTGACCTCACAAAGATTGATTCCTGGCAACAGTTCCCGATACAACCGCAGCCGAGCCGCGACACTCGGGCTGATTGTATTGCGCGTGAAATTGCGCACATAGCGCCGCGCGTAGATAGCGGATTCGGTCGTCTCTCGCTCGTTGTAGGCGCGTTCGATCTTGCTCATGAACTCCGCCTTCATCCGGGCCAGCTCGCCTATCGTAAAGCCGTGGCGACGGACGCGGTCGGCTTCGGCGAGAATCGCGCCGAGGCCTCGCAGACAGCCGTTGTCCGGCACACGTGCGCGCATGGAAAAGACCTCGCTGGCCAGAACGTATCGTCCCTTGTAGCTCGAGGCACTGAGGAAGGGGGCGTCGGCGCGTTGCCGAATTTCATCGAACCGCTGGTTCAGCATGCGCGTAAACAGTGACTCGATCAATCGTTGCCGGAAATCACCAACGGTGCGAACCGATGGAACGTCGTGTTTGTAGTAAATCGCAACCGAAGAATATGTCGCCTCGACATCCGATACGATGCTGACCAATGTCTCCTTATGATCCGGTACCGGATCATAAGGACGTGTCACGGGGGGCGTTTTCGCCACTGCATGACCGAAGTTTTCGCGGATTCGCTTGAGCAGGTCGTCCGGGTCGGCGTCGCCTACTGCGATGACGGTCATCAGTTCCGGGCGATACCACATTTCATACAAATCGCGAAGGCGGTCATGGGAAAACGTAGCGATCACGTCCTTCTTACCGATGGGTAGACGTTCCGCATAGCGGGAATTATGAAAAAGGATCGGGTAGTGCCGATCCCGGATCCGTTGCCGGGCGCTGCGACGCAGTCGCCACTCCTCGATAACGACGCCGCGTTCGTTGTCGATTTCTTCCGCCTCGTTGCAAATCCCGAATGCCCAGTCGCGGAGAATCGTGAACGCCGAGTCCAACGCCCCGGGATTGTCCGTTGGGATCTGCAGTTTGTACACCGTCTCGTCGAAACTGGTGTAGGCGTTGAGGTCTGGCCCGAAGCGCATGCCGATGCCTTCGAGATAGTCGACAAGCTCCTGCTTGGCGTAGTGCTCAGTACCGTTGAAGGCCATGTGTTCGAGAAAGTGCGCGAGTCCCTGCTGGTCATCGGCCTCGAGTACCGATCCGGCTCTGACGGCGAGCCGCAGTTCCACCCGACCTGCGGGTTTTTTGTTGTGCCGGACATAGTAGCTGATGCCGTTGGCAAAGGTCCCCCGAGCGACATCGGGGTCGAACGTCAACGGCTCTCGCAGCGATTTGCAGGCGGCCAGCAATACCGACAGGAGCAACAGGCCGAGGGTGATGGTTCGATTGGTCATTTTCGGTTTGCTGATCGTGCAACTGTCCGGGTTTCGTTCGTAATTATCCGTCGTACTACGGCCGCATTGCGCCGTAGCGAGCGCTGCTGAGAATCTTGGATTGTTGAGTTCAGGCATCGGTTGCATAGATCGGCCGATTGGTAGCACAGGCCCCTAACCTATGAATTCATATCCTGGAGGCCTGTGCTACTTTGGACTGTCCGGCTACCAACGAAAGTTTTCCGTCAGAGGCGGTCTGCCTTTGGCACGATTCGCCTCGGCAGACGCTCCTGAGAAACTTAGGGTTTCGCGGACGTGGTTTGGGCTGCACTCAATGTGGGAGGCCGCGCGACGCGGCCTCCCACATTACGGCTGCCCGGCTGTCTGATGTTTCTGCCACACATAAGCCGCCGGCGCCGTCCGCACCGCCCGCGGTTCAGATGCTCCTGAGAAACTTGCGACATTACGGACGACGGTTAGACTGCAACCAATGTGGGATGCCGCCTCCCATCCCGCATACGGGACTGTCCGGCTGCAAAGTTTCCGCTTGCAACAACCGCACCCCCCCCGACCAGCGCTCCTGTGCAACAAGGTGCGGCCAATTGTAACACAGGCTTCCAGCCGGTGCTGCATTCAAACGTGTTGTGTTCCTGCCATGCATTATAATGCTGTCGAATGTCTTTTTCCAGA
>CAUZRT010000281.1:0-4572 GCA_963582235.1 Lentisphaeria bacterium | reverse complement strand
ATTTACCTTGGCCAAGAAGTCACGATCACCATCCGTCTGTATGTGGTACAGGATGTTCAGATTTTCTGGAACAGCTTCAAGGACGTCCGGAATTTCTTTCCGAGGGCCGAACTGGCGAACGCTATTTTTCGTGATTATTCCGAGCAGAACGAGTTTAATCACAAGTTTCTGTACAAGGATCCAGGCCAGCCGCAGTACGAGATTCGGGATGGTCGGCGGCACCAGGTGATGTGGTATCAGACCAGCGTCTCGGCACTCGAAGTTGGGCGGATCAGCGGTAGCATCGAACATGCCGTGCCGATCCAGGTGCAGGATCGGCAATCACAAAAGCCGCGGCGGTCACGATCTATGTGGGACTTCGACAGCATTTTCGATCGGGGTCGCTTGAAAATTCATGCCCACCCGGTCCGTGTGAACATCCCGACGATCACCGTCAAGTCGGTCCCAATGGATGATGGTGTGGCGGGTGAATTCATCGGCCTAATCGGTAATTGGACGATCAACTTCGGCGTCGATCAGCCAGAGGTCGAGGTCGGCAAGGACGTGACGCTGACGCTGCGGGTGAACGGCAGCGGCAACATCGCGGCACTGAAAGCGCCGGCATTGGCGGACAAATTTCCCGGATTTCGCGTTTTTCAGCCGGAGATTCAGCGGCAGACCGATCGCAACGGCCTGTCATTGGGATTAGTCAAGTGGGTGGTCGTGCCGTTGAATGCGGACAGCCAGTTGCCGGTGTTGAAAGTCAAGACGTTTGATGCCGCAACCGGCAGCTTCAAGGCTCATACGCTGCGGAATAAACTGAACGTGAAACCCTCCCAGGAGCGTTTGGAGAAGGGAATCGCCGTTGCCGATTTCTCGCAATACATGCCCGGCGTACCGACGATTATCCAAGGGCGCGAGAAGCAACGCGCCGATGACATCCTTCACATTAAGCAGGTGCTGGGCGCCTATCTGTATCTGCCGCTCTGGCGTAATGTCTATTTTTATCTCGTCGCTTTCGGTGCCGGTGGTCCATTAGCGTGCCTGATTATCTGGCTTGTCGCCGTGCGCCGCGAAAAACTGCGGGGCAGTGAATCCTATCGCCGTCGCCGTGATGCTGTGCAACGGCGCGGCCGCGTCTTTCGCCGTGTGCGAAAGGCTTCCGGCGCTGAGCTTCCCGACGTAATTCGCGAAGAACTCGTGCCTTATCTGGTGGCTATGCTCGATCTGCCTCCCGGCACGACCAGCACAGAATTGGTTTCGAAGATCGATGAGCCGGAGCTTGTCGACATGTTGCGGTCGGCTGAGACCGGCGGCTTCATGCCCGGCAATAATACAACAATCGATGCGGACAGGTTGCTGCGAAAGGTCAAGACGCTGGCGGCGATCGTTTTGGTCGCGGTAATGACCCGCATGGTTCCGGCATTTGCCGCTGCGGACAAGGCGAGTGTGCTTCGGAGTTATGACGATCCGTTCACGGCCGCTGCAGCTGCCTACGAGCGGGAGCGTGTCGACGAAGCCGCCGCCATCTATAGTCAACTGGACCAGGCCGGCCAGGGCAATGCCTCGATCGAGTTCAACCTGGGGAACTGCGCCTACCGCAACGGGGAATACGGAATGGCCGTCGTGCACTACGAACGGGCCCGCCGATTGGCGCCGCGGGATTCCGACATTACCGAGAATCTGAACTTTGTGCGCGGGCAGTTGAATCTTTCTCCGATCGATATCAGCGATGATCCGATCGCGATGATCGGCAACCTTCGCGACAAATTGCGGCCGGACGAATGGGCGCTGGGCGCCGGGATGATGTGGCTTCTGGCATGGCTCGTCTTCGCTATCGGTCGCTGGCGCCGGACATCTTACCGGCTCGTCCCGCTACTGCCGGCGGCGGCGTGTCTTATCTGTCTCTGGGCATGCTTCGCCCAGCTGCGCGGCACATACCGGACGGATCAGGCCGTCGTCGTCTCCCACGAATCGCCGGTGTATCGGCTGCCGCAGCAGGGCGCCGACAGCGCCAAGATGGTTTTGGATGCCGGTGTCTATGTCGAGATTGTCGAGTCACGGATCGAATGGACGCGAATTCGCATCGATCAGGCGGAGGGCTGGGTGAAGAACACCGCCATTGACGTGATCTGGAACTGACTGACAATTTTTTGCCGCATCGGCAAAAAATTTTTCTTGAAAATGCGAGGGAAATCATATGAAACTTGATCGAAAGACGGCGATCACAGCGCTCGAGGAAATCGCGCTGCTGCTCGAGCTTAAAGGCGAGAATCCGTTCAAGATTCGAGCGTACTCCAACGCTTCCCGGGCGCTCAACTCGATGGATGGTGACGTGGGCGCGATTCTGGCCTCGGGCGAGCTGGCCGAGACCAAGGGATTCGGCAAGGCCTTGATCGAGAAACTGTCGGAGTTGGCCGAAACCGGGGAGCTGGAGTTCCTCGATAAGCTGCGCGCGGAGTTTCCCGAATCACTGCTGGAGATGATGCGCATTCCGAGCGTCGGCCCAAAGAAGGTGAAGCAGTTCTACGAGAAGTTGAACATCTCCTCCGTCGGGGAACTGGAAAAGGCGTGCCGCGACGGGCGCATCGCCGAGCTTCCCGGGCTTGGAAAAAAGACTGCCGACAAGATACTGTATTCAATCGCGCGCATGCGCGAATCGGCCGGGTTCTTTCTCTTCACCGAAGCGCGCGGCGCGGCGGAAACCGTGGCCGCCGAAATGCGTACGCTGCCCCAGGTGCAGCGGCTCGAGATTGCAGGCAGCTTGCGGCGGTTCAAGGAATTCACCAAGGACGCCGACATCATCGCTTCCTCCGATGATCCGAAGACGGTCATGGAACACTTTGTCAACCTGTCGGACGTCGAAGTGGTCCAGGCGCATGGTGAAACGAAGTCCTCGATTCTTCTGAAGAACGGCATGCAAGTTGATCTGCGGCTCGTGTCCGACGACACATTCCCCTATGCTCTGCACCATTTCACCGGCAGCAAGGACCATAATGTGGCGATTCGGTCGCGTGCCCTGAAAGAGGGCATGAAGGTCAGCGAATGGGGATTGTTCAGAGTTGGAGACGGTGATGAGCAGGAGTTGATTCCATGTATGGACGAGGCGGCATTGTTCGAGCAGCTCGGCCTGCGGCAGATCCCGCCGGAACTGCGGGAGAATCTCGGCGAGATCGAGCATGCGGAGTCCGCAGATTTTCCAAAGCTGGTCGAGACCGCTGATTACAAGGGCGTCCTACACTGCCACACCCATGCCTCGGACGGTGCCGACAGCATCGAGGAACTGGTCGCGTTCGCGAAGAATCAAGGGCACGAATATCTCGGCATTACGGACCACAGTCGATCATCGTTTCAGGCAAACGGGCTCGATGAGGAGCGGTTGTACACCCAGGTCGAGCGGATCGAGTCGATTCGGAATGAGATGGCGTCGGGTTTCGAGCTGTTCGCCGGCGTCGAGTGTGATATCCGTCCGGATGGGGCGCTGGATTATGAAGACGACATCCTCGAGCGGCTGGATTTTTTCGTCGTCTCCGTACACAGCGCTTTCACGCAGAGCCAGGCCGACATGACAACACGTGTGATCAAAGCGATCGAGCACCCCGGCTCCCGGATCCTGGCGCATCCGAGCGGGCGGCTTCTACTGAAGCGGGATGCGTACGAGATCGATATGCAGAAGATCATCGACGCGGCGGCGGCCAATCGTGTTGCGATCGAATTCAACTGCAACCCGCAGCGGCTCGACATGGACTGGCGATTGTGGCGATCGGCGCGCGACAAGGGCGTCCTTTGCAGCCTCAACCCGGACGCGCATCGCCTGGTGCAGTTTGATTACGTGACGGACGGCATCGGTTTCTGTCGCAAAGGCTGGCTGACCGCCGATGACATCATCAACTGCTGGCCCGCTGTGAAGGTGCGGAAGTTCTTCGAGGGATAGACGGCCTCGGAGCCCCAATGGATGAACGCACGCCTAAGAATCCGTTGCTTGCTTTAATGCGGTGGGTTAATTCGCCTTCTCAAACCTTCATCCGTGACCACGTTTCGGGGAGATCCTGTTGATTAATTTGGCTTTCAAGGGTTTATTTCAGTTCAATTCAAACTCGGAAACTTTCGATGCCCCAATCCTTACTGGACAAAGTCTGGGAAGCGCACACGGTGCGGGAACTGGCGAGCGGGCAGACGCAACTGTTCATCGGTCTGCACCTCATTCACGAGGTGACTAGCCCGCAGGCGTTTGCAATGTTGCGCGAATCGGGACTGCCGGTGAAATTCCCCGATCGGACCTTCGCGACCATCGATCATATCGTGCCGACAGATAATCAGGAGCGACCGTTCCGGGATTCGCTGGCGGAGGAAATGGCGCGCAGTATCGCCGAATCCTGTGAGCAGTACGGTATTACCTTTTTTGATCTGTGGAGCGGTCAGCAGGGAATCGTTCACGTCATTGGTCCGGAAAAGGGCCGGACGCAGCCGGGTATGACCATTGCCTGCGGCGACAGCCATACCTCCACACACGGCGCCTTTGGCGCTATTGCCTTCGGCGTCGGCACCAGCCAGATCCGTGACGTCCTGGCGACCCAATGCCTAGCCATGTCG
>CAUZRT010000280.1:0-4610 GCA_963582235.1 Lentisphaeria bacterium | reverse complement strand
ACGGTGACCTACCAGACCGATGTTGAGGTGGCCGTCCTGCTGCCCGTTGCATACGGGTTGGCGCTCCAGGGCGTTGACCGGAAGCGCACGAGTTACCCGCTGTCGCTGGCTCCGCCGGATGTGCGAACCATGGCGATCCGGCGCCAGAATTACCCGCTCCTTGCGGCTTCCAGCTTCATCGTGACTCTGCTGCTCATCAGCGGCCTGATCGTCAACTATGTCACCCTTTCCCTCAAAGAAACGTCTCTGCGCGAGGAACTGCGCGAACTGACGCAGTGTGAGGACTTCATACCGCGCATAGAGCGCATTCGGCGCGACCTGAAATACTTCAACGCCATGTTCGTGCCCTTCGTCGCCCGGGCGAATCGTAACCACGCCTTCGTCGAATCGATGTACCAACTTGGGGAGACCCAATCGCAACACGATTGGTTGGTCTACCTGGCGGATGCGGATGTCTACAATTCCAACAGCGACCGCCCAGAAGAGGTAGAGGACGAAGAGGCAGCGGAGGACGGGGCACCACCCGCAAAGCAATCGATGTTCGCGATGATAAAAAAGAAGGAGGAAGTCGAACCGCCCTCTGAACATTTTCTGGCGACAGTGGTAAATCCGTGGAAAGGACTGAAAGCTTCCGGTCTGACATACAACCCGGATATCGGAAAAGGTGTGATGCATAACGTCGAGACCACACTGGAAGAGCTGAACACAAACGCGGACTCAATTTTCGCTGGTGCTGACGCATTGGCCCGGGACAATACCACAGAATTTGATATCGACATCCGTGATCGTTGGGCCTCACGTTTTGCCATGCAGGACTTCGGTATGGACCTTCCCTTTAAGCAACTCGAATTCGATCCCGAAAAGTTCAAGAAAAAATGAATATTCCGCCACTTTATAAAAAACTGGTAACCTACAATATCCTGTTTCTGGCCGGAGTACTTCTCCTGTTCATCTTCGTTGTTCGGCCCAAGCAGAAGGCCGTCGGCAAGCTTGAGGAGGTGAACAACAACAAGATCTCCGGACTGCGTACGCAACGCTACCCGCGCGACCCGACCAAGTTGTTGACCATGGAGAAGCAGCTCGAATCGAGATCCAGGAACGTCCTGCGGACATTGACGGCAGCATTCAAACGATCGCGCGAGCAGTTTAACGGGGTCTTTAGGGCGGTGGGATTTGGTAATGTGAACGACTTTCGGGAATTCGTGAAGTTGATCCGTTATCAAGGGTATTTCGATTCGGTGAAAAGCGATTTGGAGAAAAAGCAGATTTTCCTGGACGATGAAATCCTCGGTCTCACCGAGCACAGCTCGTCCCCGACGCGCGACAACTATCAGCTCGTTGCCCATATGTCGGTCGTCAGAGATCTTGCCCTCATGGCAGATGAACATAAACTTTCAGTTGCCGATCCGTATGCAAGGGCCGGGTCGCGTCGTCGCAATCCGCCGGCCCGCATCACCGCGGTCCTTCCGATCACCACGTACAACACGCCTGTCGACCTGGAAAACGCCTATTTGGAGGAGTATGCGGTTCGGATTACTGTTACCGGCAGCGTCTCGAATTTCAGCGACTTCCTCCAGGCATTGAATGTACGCGGCCGTTTTCTGCCCGTGCGCTCCGTGTGGATAAAGAAGGTGGGCGTGCGTTCTCAGACCCAGGACCTCGTTGAAGCGACTGTCGAGTGTGGCGGTTTTTTAGTCCTGCTGGATATGGAGCAGGGAATCTTTGCACCGGAATCCACGGAAAGCACGAAGGTTTGGACCAGAGGGACGTGAGCGGCTGACCTCAAATCATGGCGAATCTCGACCTCTCGACATTCAAAGCATGGCTGAAGCGGGACTGGGAGCAGGCCCTCTGCCTGCTCGTCTTTCTCTGTTCGGTTTTCACTATCTATCTCGGCGTCAAACAGATCAAGCAGTGGTTCCATTCGCCGCACAGGCAACCCTCCAGGCCGTGGCGCATACCCAAAATCTTCGAGGAGGACGCCTTCGCCTTTTTGCGACCGGAGGAACTCGAGCACATCACCATACAAGAGGACCATGCCTTCCTCTTGAAGCCGCCCGGGCAAACAGGCAGCGTAATGTTCCCCCAGATCGGACCTATCGGGGAGCCGAAAGAGTCCGAGCCAATCCCCGTACCCGAGCTGACAGCCGCCATTCGAGTAAAGATTATCCCGCCTCGGCCCCTAGCCGAGACCGACCCGAAATTTGCCGAGCCTGAAGCGTTGCCTCCGCCCGAGGATTTGCCACCGAATGTGCTCGAGAGGGAAGATCTTGCCATCGAAAAAATGCCGGAACCGGCGAAGGTTTACCACCTCAAAGGAACCATATACAAGACGCTCACACGCAAGCGCCTGGCATTGTTCGCGTACAACGAACCCACCGACGAACTCCTCGATCCAGGACTTATGGATCCCGGCGGCGATATGTTCGGCGGCGATCCGTTCGGCGGCGATCCGTTCGGCGGCGATCCGTTCGGCGGCGATCCGTTCGGCGGCGATTCGTTCGCCAGGGATCAGTTTCTCAGCGATTTGTTAGGGGAGGGGGGCGGCGGCCATATGCCGCTGGGCGGAGCCCCCCCGCTAGAGCCGGCCGGCATCACCGTGTTTGTTGAAGTGGGCGAGGCACTGGGCGGCCTGACGATCGTCAAAATCAGCCGCATGAAAGTCACACTCGAGGACGAAAACGGGAATCAGGTCGAAGTCGCCATGGGCGGTAAGATCGAAGTACAGTGATGGCTGGCTGACGGATTATTACGAATTGTCAGTCCCGCGGTGGCGGGGCTGATCCCGTGAGGGACGTTGCCGCGGGCGTTCAATGCGATACGATCCGTCGGGCTTTTGATTTCGCGGACGGCGGCCTGCTACCGCCGGATTCAGAGGATAGATCAAGCGCCGCCTTCGCCGCCGATATGTTCGAGGAAGGCAAAGCCCTCAACGGTTTTACCGTTGGCAAGATCGACCTGCGGCAGGTCACACTCGAGGACGGCAAGGGAACCCAGATCCAACTTGCAATTGAGGGAAAGATTCAAATCCAATGACGACCAATACAACAAACGAACCGGACGCCGGCAACAAAGGTCAGGGCAACGCGCAAACCTCTTCGGACAATTTCAAGACGGCGAGAACCTTTACGCCCCGCCTCGATATCCTCAAGCTTCTCGAAGAGGACGGGCATATCTCAGCGGCAAAAGCAAAGGACATAACTCGTATCCAGCGCCGGGGCATCCAATCCATACAACAGGC
This sequence comes from Lentisphaeria bacterium, assembly GCA_963582235.1. GTDB lineage: Bacteria > Verrucomicrobiota > Lentisphaeria > JABSQK01 > CAJWLW01 > CAUZRT01. The sequence continues at coordinate 1,369 of CAUZRT010000280.1, read as the reverse complement.
GCTCATCGAACACGGCGAGCTGTCTCAGGAGATCATATACCGCGCTGTCGCCAAGGCAAACAACCTCGAGTTCGTGAACCTCGCCGCCGAACAGATTAGTGACGAAGCGATCAAGGCCGTGCCGATCAAGGTCGTCATGCACTACAAGATTATCCCCGTACGCGTGTCCGACGGCATCCTCTCCGCCAGTTTCAGCGATCCGCCGGCCATGCGCGACCGTGAAAACCTGCGGCTCGTTCTGGGAGTGCGAATCCAACCCGTCATTTCAACGCCGGCCGACATCAATCGCGCTACCAAACTTTACTATGGTCTCGGCGCCGAGACGGTGATGCAGATCCGCGAAGACCGCGGGTTCCAGGACCGCATGGAGCAGATTGTCTACGATGACCAGGACCTGGCGGACGAAACCGCCGACAGCGCCTCGATCATCAACCTGGTCAATCAGCTGCTGCTCGAAGCGCTGCAACTGAACGCGACGGACATCCACGTTGAGCCGTACGATGATAAGATCCAGCTACGATACCGTATCGACGGTCTCCTGCGAATCATTCCGACACCGACCGGCATCAAGGAACTGCATGCCGCCATCATCTCCCGTCTTAAGGTGATGGCCAACCTCAATATTGCCGAAAAGCGCCTGCCCCATGACGGCCGCATCCGCTGCCATCTCGAGAGCGAAGAATTCGATCTGCGCGTGTCGATCATACCGACGCGCTTCGGCGAAACTCTGAACCTGCGTATTCTCAATCGCAGTACGATCTTCTATGACTTGGACCAACTCGGCCTCGAAGACGATAACCGGGATGTGCTCTACAGGCTCCTCAACCTGCCGCACGGAATCATACTGGTCACCGGACCGACGGGCAGCGGCAAGACCACGACGCTCTACGCATCTCTGGAAAAGACAAACAAGACGGAGCGCAAGGTTATTACTGTCGAGGATCCCATCGAGTATCAGCTCGAGGGCATCAGTCAGATCCAGATGCACGCCAGCATCGGCTTGACCTTCGCCGTCGCCTTGCGTTCCATACTCCGGCACGATCCCGATATCGTGCTCGTCGGCGAGATCCGTGATGCGGAGACGGCCGAGATCGCCATTCGTGCGGCGCTCACCGGCCATCTCGTGCTCAGCACGCTGCATACCAACGACGCCATCGGCGCCATCAACCGTCTTATCGATATGGAGGTCGAACCATTCCTGCTTTCTTCATCTCTGCTCTGTTCCATCGCCCAGCGCCTGGTCCGCCGAATCTGTCCGCATTGTAAGATCGAAGACGACAACATCTCCGACCGGATTCGCGACGAGATCGCGGATGTAATGGAATGTGAACTCGAAGAGGTGCAAGCCTGGAAAGGCAAAGGCTGCGTC
>CAUZRT010000279.1:0-4622 GCA_963582235.1 Lentisphaeria bacterium | reverse complement strand
CCGTTCGAAGTGAAGATGCTGCAGATCGCGCCGGCCGGCGATCCGGCACTAGTCGAGGGGCTGGCGCCGATCGACACGATTCCACAAAGCGAGCATCTGCCGGTTTCGCTTCATGAGATTGGGTGCACGGCAGTCAGCCGGGACGACGAGACGACGAGAGAGATGTTCAGGTGCGCGGTGAATGGCCGCTCCCAGTTCCTGGATACTGACAAGGTGTTCGAACACCCGGAGGTATTCACCGAGGCGCGGGACCTGGATATCGTGCACCGTGACTATGAGGCGGCGTTTTCAATTCCGCCGCTGCAGAACGCGCGGGAACTTGTGATCGTGTTCCAGCTGCACCGCGACGGCGTGGCGTGGCATCATTATGCCCCGTTTCAGATCATTCAGCCCGAAGTTGCGATCGACAATCGAGTCGTGGCAACCAAGTCTGTGCAGAAGCGCTGGCATGAGCAGGCCGGCGCCTGGTCCTGGGCTGCCTTTCGCATCCGGTTGGACCCCCGGGCCGAGCCACGATCGGTGGCGCTGCACGTGAAGGCATTCCTGCCCCGAGCCGTGGCGCTCGAACATGATGCATGGACGATCGCGGCGAGGTGAGAGGCGCCAGATTTCAGGTTGCAGAGGAATCCTGCATCACCGAGGCCACGGCCTGGCGCGCCGATTCCTTCATGTCTTCGACAGCCCCGGCGAAATCACGGTCCGGCAGCGGCGGGTCGACGAAATCGAAGTGGTCGAAGTCATCCTGTCCGCGGGCCAGGATCGCTTGCAGCCGCGCGCCGTGCTGTCGGACTTCGGGCGTGACGTATCGAATCACATAGCCGACGCGCTTTTCGTCCGAACCATTGCAATTCGACCCGTGAATGATCCGGACGTGATGCAACGACATTTCGCCCGGTTGCAACACGACGTTGACGGCGTCTGCCTCGTCGACGTCCACTTCGATCTCCTGTCCCCGGCTGAGCAGGTTGTCATCGACATAGGTATCCGCGTGTTGTTGGATGTCCATGGTCTGGGAGCCGGGCACGACGCGCATGCAGCCATTGGCGACGCTGCTCTTCGACAGGGCGATCCAGGCAGTTGCGACCTGCGTCGAGTCGAGATTCCAGTAGGTTCCGTCCTGATGCCAGGAAATAAAGTGCGCTGTGTGCGGCCCCTTCGAGAACAACGCGCACGCCCAGGCGACAATATTCGGACCGAGCACGCCTTCCACAGCGTCCAACACCTTCGGATGCGTCACCAGATCGTAAGCCCAGCGAAAATGAACCTGCATCTGGTTCATTTCGGCCGGTGTCGGATGCTCGCCAAAATGGGCTTCCAGCTCGTTGCTGAACTGGAGGTACCGCGACGCTTCTTCGGATGACAACACCGGGATCGGAAACAGAACACCGTCGCGCTCGTATTGCTGCAGTTGCGTATCGGTCAAGGAACCGGACATGCTACACCTCGAGGTCGTATACGGATTGGGCGTTGCGCCAGAAAAACAATTCCTGTTGGGCCGGCGACAGAAACCGGGTATGCAAATGTGCCATGCTCACCAACTGCGGGTAGGTGGCCTGGAGCAAAAGACCGGGCATGTCCGTCCCCCACATCACCTTTTCGGGGCCGATGCGTTCAATCGCCGTTTGCAGGTAGCGGGCGGCGGTCGGAAACGGATACGCCTCATCCGGGTAATAGCCGGGTAGCGCCGCGTTGTCGAACCAGATATTTGGCAGCCGACCCAATTCTATCTGTTCGTCCCACAATGCCATCCGTTGCGGATCGGCTTCGATCTCGGGTTTCGGTTGGGCCAGATGCGCGATGATAATCTTGAGGCTCGGATGATGCTCGGCAATCCCCCGGACGGCCGCCGTTTGATACGACGGGCTGCCGGGCGCGCCCAGATCGAAGACGAGCACCCGTCCACGTTCCTCCAACGTCTGCCACAACCATGCGAGATCAGGATCGTCCAGCGCGGCCCCGGGATGCAGATCACAGAGACCGACGCATTCGATCTTGACCGCGCCAAACGCCGATAAATCCGGCACGGCGTCAAATGTTTCACAGGCCGCATCCTCCCACGGATCGAAAAAAAACGCCCCGGTGAGGCGCTCCGGATATTTCCTCACGGCAGCGATTACATAATCGTTTACGTCTCCATAAAACGGTCCCTGAAGCAGTACGGCCCGATCCACGCCGGCAAAATCCAAATGGGCTACGAGCACGTCGGGCTCAAACGCCGTTTGCGGGCGGAAGGGCGGAATGAGCTGGAACGGTGTCTCACCCGGGCCGCCGCTGACTTTGCCGTAGCCATAGTCCTGCACTGATCCGGCAGACGTACGGCCGCGGACCGCGGGGTAGATGTGAGTATGGACGTCGATGATCATGGGTGTTGTGTGTCAGTCCATCTTCACCCGAAACATTCGATCGACCTTGCTGGTGCCGCTCTGCCGCTTGCCGTTCGGCCAATCGATGACGACCCGTACCTGACCCGCGTGCTTGCCGAGACCGAAGTGGAGGGTCGGATCGTTCTGATTGCTCTGACCGACGCCGCCGCCCTCGACCTGCCGCGACAGGACCTTGTCGCCGACCTTGATGCGGACGCTGGCGCCGATGGCGCTGCGGTTGACCGTCTTGCCGTCGCCCTCGAGCCGGACTTTCAACCAGTGGTTTTCATTGCCGGGGCCGGCCTCGCCCGGGGCGAGTGTGTTGATGAACAGCTTGCCCTTGGTCAACAGGTCGAGGTCGCCGTCATTGTCGACATCGGCCCAGGCCGCCTGGTACGTTACGGCGAGCCGCGGAATCCCTGCTGCGCCTGTGACGTCGGTGAACGTCCAGTTCCCGTCGTTGCGATACAGCCGCGCCGCGTCGCCGCCGTAAACCGTCGTAAAAAACAGGTCGAGGTCGCCATCGTTGTCATAGTCGCCGAGTGTCGGTGACGCATACGATTCCTGGAAGGCGACACCGCACTGGCCTTTGTCCTCGAACTTGTACCCTGCGTCCCGACCGAGGTTGCGCAGGAATCGTGACTCCGGCTGGCCGGGGTGCGCGAAGTTCCCGGCAAAGATATCGAAGTACCCGTCGTTGTCGACGTCGCCCCAGCAGGCGCCGATCGAGTGGCCGTTGCCGCCCTGCGCGCCAAACTCTGCGGCGCGATTTGCCGATCCGCCTTCGCCGTCGCTGACCCACAGCCAGTTCGGCGCCAGCCAGTAGTTCGAAATATAGAAATCGATGTCGTTGTCCCCGTCGAAATCACAGCCGACGGCGCTGCGGCCGTAGGCACCGGGCGCTTCCAGGACCCGCACCCACTTCTTCTCATGCGCCGGGTCCTGGCACCACAGCGTGTCCGCCTGGCCGGAACCGCCGCAGTAGTAGATGTCGAGGAGGCCGTCGTTGTTGATGTCGCCCAGACCTGCAGCAGTACACTCCTTGGTGGCCGGGACACCCGGGCAAGGCCCCCCCTTCAATGCGCCCTTGCCGTCGCCGTAGAAAATGTCACCCGCCGGCGCGACCCGGACGTAATCGAGATGACCGTCATTGTTTATGTCGCCCCAGATACCGACGCTCATTTGATCGACCATTTGCTCGTACTTCCTGCCTTCGACATTGCGAAAGATTGTGCCGGCCGCCGATAGATCGACGAAACCGTCGTCGTTGAAGTCGCCGAAAGCCGCCGCCCAGTCGCCGACGGCAGCCACGCCGAAGAATTCCATGGTTCGGTCTTCGAACGCGTGCTGCGCGGAACCAGCGCTAGTTCCGACGGCCTGTACGATCCCTGGAATATCCTCGATCTTAGCTGCGATATCCGCGTTTCCGTCCGGGTTCAGTACCCGCATGCCCACTTTTCTGCCCGCCCCGTCATCGATGCAATACCAGCCGCGTTTTTCGATGACCGTACCGGCGAGGATTTGAGTGACGTCGTAGACGTTGCCCTCGTCGTCGACCGAGAATGACAACAACCCCTCGCCGTTGCCCTTGCCGGACCATGGCAGCCCATCGCGAGCCTCATTAAACGGCGGCCCTTGCTTGTGCGGTGCATAATTATTGTGCGCAACAATGACGTACTCGGCTACATCCGGGTTGTTCGGTAGCAAAAAGCGCGGCGATTTTCCCGTCTCCACCACGGGATTAAACTCGAAGGGATAAAAAGGATCGGGTCCGGTAAACGTTTCATACCCATGTGGCGTCCAAAAAGTCGGATCCGGCCCCTTCGTAACCAGGAAAAGCGCCACCTGCGTCCCATAGGCACCAAAATCGATCCGGGTATGCTTGAAGATCAAGGTCCGGTTCTTACGGTCCCATTCTGCCCGGTTCGGCGGGTCGATGTTTTCGACCTCTCCCCTGTCGTTCACCTCGAAGGACACACCGGCAAGCCGGCCGGCGCCGCCTTTTACCGTCGCCGCCACGTCATGTGCGGTACCGAATCTCGGGTACAGGTAACGGCCCGTGTTGGTCGCCGCTTTTCTGCCGTCCACCAGATAATAAATATGTCCGGTCCCGTCTATGCCGCCCGTCTCCGGCGTTTTGTGGGGGCCTGCGCCGAACGCACTGGCTTGTGGCATAAAAGGATAATGGATAGAACCTTTTGCAGTCTCCGCGCTGAGTTGAAAGCTCAGCTGTTGCGGATCACTGGTTATGGTGATCTC
>CAUZRT010000278.1:0-4636 GCA_963582235.1 Lentisphaeria bacterium | reverse complement strand
GCACACGACAATCTTTCCACCCTACTTTGTTGCCGGTGCTATTTTCTCGGGTTTCGCCATGGTGATGACGCTGGCCGTTGTTGCGCGAAAGGTTTACGATCTCGAGGATTTCATCACGATGCGTCACCTCGAGAACATGAACAAGATCATGCTGGTCACGGGGACCATGGTCGGATACGCTTACGGCTGCGAGTTTTTCACCTCTTGGTACAGCGGCAACGAGTACGAGTGGTTCGCGTTCAAGAACCGTGCCTTCGGCCCGTACGCCTGGGCTTACTGGATCATGATTACCTGCAATGTAATCGTGCCGCAGACCTTTTGGTTGAAGACGGCGCGGACGAACATCGTGTGGATGTTCATTGCCTCGATCCTAATCAATATCGGCATGTGGTTCGAGCGCTTTGTAATCATCATCGGCTCGTTGGCCAATGATTTCATGCCGTCGAGCTGGGATTACTACCGGCCGACATTTGTCGACGTCGGCATTCTGGTCGGCTCTTTCGGTCTGTTCTTCACCCTGTTTCTGCTCTTTCTGCGGTTTATTCCGATGATCGCCGTTGCGGAGGTAAAGGGCGTGTTGCCGCAGGCGAACCCGCATTACTACGAGCATACAGAAGAGGGCGGGGACAATTCGGGATATGCATCGGATAGGTGACAACTCGAGTCTTTAACGATTTCCATGAGCCTGCATGGAGCGACACTATGGCAAGACGGAAAAAACCTGTGCGAATAATGCTAGCGGAATTCGAGAATCCGCACGCGTTGCTGGAGGCGGCAAAACAGGTTCGGTCGGCTGGTTATCGACGGTTTGACTGCCATTCGCCGTTTCCGATTCACGGCATGGATGCGGCCACGGGGCTTGGCCCGTCGCGTCTGGGCTGGATCGTGATCGTGGTTGGTCTCGGCGGCTGTCTGGGTGCCTATCTGTTGCAGATGTGGGTGCACTCGATTGCCTACCCGCTGGTCATAGCCGGCAAACCGTACAACAGCGTTCCGGCATGGGTCCCAGTCATTTTCGAGCTGACCGTGCTGTCGTCCGCCTTTGCCGCGCTCATCGGGATGCTGGCGATGAATCAGTTGCCGCGTTTCAATCACCCCCTTTTCAATTCGGCGCGATTCGAAAAGGTAACCGATGACGCCTTCTTCGTCAGCATCGAGGCACGCGACCCGACTTTCGACGATGACGAGACGCGCGAGTTTCTCGAGTCGCTGGGGGCGCAGCACGTGGAGATTGTAGCCGATGAATAAGAGCTCGCGAAAAATGTCCATGGCGGCGTCGGTCTATCTGACGTTTGCCTTGGCGGCCGCGGCGCCGTTGTTGGCGGGCTGTCTGCGAGGTCGGCCATCGAAGAAACCGCCCATCCATGTGAACCCGAATATGGACAATCAGCCGAAATACCGGGCCCAGGGCCGCTCGGCGTTTTTCGCGGACAGTTCGGCGATGCGTGTGCCGGTGGCGGGTACCGTTGCCCGCGGCGAGTTGCGGGCGGACAGTGCCTATTATGCGGGGCGCGATGCCGATGGGGAGTACATCAAGCGGATTCCGGTCGAGGTAACGGCGGACCTGCTTCGACGGGGCCGGGAGCGTTTCAACATATACTGCGCTGTGTGTCATGATCGCGCCGGGCATGCGCAGGGCATCGTGATGCAAAGGGGATTCAAGCCGCAGCCACAGACTTATCATGGTGAACGCGTGCGCAAAATGCCGGACGGCCAGATTTTCAATGTCATCACAAACGGTTCCGAGAGCGGCATCATGAAGTCGTATCGGCACCAGGTTCCGGTGCCGGACCGGTGGGCAATAGTTGCATATGTGCGCGCCCTGCAGCGCAGCCAGAATGCTTCCATCGATGACATTCCCCCTGAGCAACGCGATCGGCTCGAGTAAGAAAACTTGGTGGGTTGCGGCCACTAACGTTGCCGGTCTGGAACGGTGATTACCCTTACCGAAGTGAGTTGGCTCCTGAAGCGTTGAACGAACCCGTGCCAGGGATGCGTATCGCGCCCGGGATCTGCGCCAGCACCGGTCGGCGTCGTTCGTTCTACGTGATTACTCGGTTTAATGTCGGACTGAAGTAGTGCCTGAACGAAAACTCGGTTTTTCGATTCCCCTGACCCCCACGATCCCGCATGCGGGATGGGGGAACATTGCGTCCCACGACCAAGGTCGTGGGTGCGCCCGTACCAAGGAATCGCGGGTTTTCGTTCAGACACGAAGTAGCTATTCAGTTCGATGCTAAACGCATACGCCCTACTGACGAGTTGGCAGTCTGCTGTTGTTCGAGGGGGTGCGGGCGATTGAGCGGCGTTGGGACATCTTAAAAAAATTCGTTCCGGAGGCTATATTTCCGGTTTATGGAACCTTTTCGGAGGACAAAACAATGGGTCGTGATTTTCTGGAAAAACACCGGGTGGAAAAGGGTCTCGAGGAAAGCGTGCTGTTGACGCGTATGGACGTGGCGCCCGATTTCATCGACACGATCGTTCAGTGGGGGCGCAAGAATAGCCTGTGGCCGTATCCGTTCGGGACGGCATGCTGTGCCATTGAGTTTATGTCGTCGATATCGTCGATTCACGATCAGAGCCGATTCGGCGCTGAGGCGGTTCGTTTCAGCCCACGGCAGGCGGACATGATGATCGTTGCCGGGACAATCAATCACAAGATGGTGCCGATCTTGAAGCGAATCTACGATCAGATGTGCGAACCGCGCTACGTGATCAGTATGGGCGCCTGTGCGTCCAGCGGCGGGTTTTACGACAATTACACGACCGTCCAGGGAATCGATATGGTGATTCCTGTGGACGTCTACGTCGCCGGCTGCCCGCCCCGCCCGGAGGGTGTTCTGGAGGCGATCGTCAAGCTCCAGGAGAAACTTGAAAATCAATCCATCGCGAAGATGCCATTTCAGACCGAACCGGAGAACCGATGATGATTGATCGTCTTGCCGAGAGTCTGAATTCCGACTTTGCGGGCGGCATCGTCAGCCGCGAAGTCAGTTTCGGCGATTTGACCTTGATCGTCAAGCCGGACTATCTGGTGGACATTGCCCGCGACCTTCGTGACAATCCCGACCTCCGTTTCGACCTGCTGTTGGACATCGCGGCCGTCGACAATATGAAGCGATGGCCCGAAGGTGTTGACGATGACGAATACGATGAGGACGCCCGCTTCGAAGTCGTGTACATCTTCAATTCTACGGCCCACAACCACCGAATTCGCCTGAAGGTTCAGCTGCCGGAAGACGATCCGGTTCTGCCGACACTCACGGGGATTTACGGCAGCGCCGACTGGGGTGAGCGCGAGGCCTTCGACATGATGGGCATCCGTTTTACGGGGCATTCGAACCTGAAGCGCATTCTTACGCATTACAAGTTCAAAGGCTACGCGCTGCGAAAGGATTATCCGGTTGACAAGGAGCAGTGGCTGGACGAGCCGGAGCCCTTGGTCGACGAAATTCTTGCTCGCCTGGATGCGCGCGGAATCGAAGTAAGATTTGAGGAATTATGACGACAGCGGCGACAGATTCGGCCGACATGCCGGCGATGTTCGGCGATTTGACGAACAAGACGCTGGTCCGCGTCGATGACGGCGAAGCGCTGATGGTCGTGAACATCGGCCCGGCCCATCCGGCCTCGCACGGGACGTTGCGGATCATGACGGCCCTGTCCGGGGAACGGGTCGTCGCGGCGGCGTGCGAGATCGGATACCTGCACCGCGGCTTCGAAAAAATGGTTGAGGCGGGCACTTACACGCAGGCGATTCCGTACACCGATCGCTTGAACTACAATTCCGCGCTGATGAACAACCATGCGTACTGCAAGGCAGTCGAACGCATGCTGGGCATCGGGATCCCAAACCGCGCGCGGCTGACCCGCATCATTCTGTCGGAGATGTCGCGCATCATGGACCACTGCATTTGTGTCGGTACGGCCCTTGTGGATCTCGGGGCGCTGACGAATTTCTGGTACATGTTTAATCCGCGGGAGCAGGGGTACACGATCATTGAGAAGGTTTGCGGCGCGCGGCTGACGACCAGCCATTCCCGAATCGGCGGGCTGATGCGCGACGTCTACGACGGCTTCGAAGCGGACACGTTGGCGTGGCTGGATGAAGTCGAGAAAGGCCGGCAGGACATGCTTGGCCTAGTGCTCAACAACAAGATTTTTATCGACCGCACGAAGGGGATTTCCGTGGTCGACATGAAGACGGCGCTTGATTACGGGTGGACGGGGCCATGCCTGCGGGCGAGCGGTCTCGGGTACGATCTGCGCAAAGAGCAACCGTATGACGGTTATGAGGAGTTTGATTTCGATGTTCCGATCGGCACCAACGGCGACAATTATGACCGCCTGATGGTCCGTTGCGAAGAGATGGTTCAGTCGTCACGGATTATTCGTCAAGCGATCGACCAGTTGAAGCCGGGGGCTGTCATGACTAGTGACGCCCGGGTTCGAATGCCGGAGAAGCAGAAGGCCTATTTCACGATTGAGGGAATGGTTAACCAGTTCGAGCTAGTGTTCAAGGGGATTGAAGTTCCGGCCGGCGAGATATATGACTTCACGGAAGCCGCCAACGGCGAACTGGGCTTTTACATTGTCAGCGACGGTTCCGGCCGGCCGTACCGTATAAAAGTCC
>CAUZRT010000277.1:0-4639 GCA_963582235.1 Lentisphaeria bacterium | reverse complement strand
GAGACCGGTCTGAACAGGGTAACTCATGATCGCTTGCATGCGGCTGAGAAATTCGCTGCCATCGCTGCAAGGGTCAGTGACTATGCGTATCCCGCTGAAGTTTTAAGGGACGCCTACATCAACATGATTCGTTTCGATGAACATATAGGGGGATTCCAATGTACCGGCGGGTATGCACATGATGCGGCCCTTAATGAAAAGTTCTGCTACGCTTACCGAGCAGCAGCCCTGGCGCACGATGTATCGTTCAAGAGTTTAAGACGGATCGCAGATGAAATCGAACTGTCCAGTGATGATTACCATATCACGGTCTTCAATCCACTTTGCCTCGACCGAACAGATGTGGCGACGCTGCCGGTGAAAGAACTCACGACATGTACCACTGCTTTGCATAAGGCAACGTCCGAGGATGGTACGTACTCGGTCGTGCGCGGGGTAGGGACACTCGGGAGATTAGACACCCATCTACCCATGGAAATCGTCGATCAAGGATTCGATCTTATCGACCTCGAGACGGGTGAGAATGTGCCGTATCAGATCGTGACATTGAAGGATCACAGGGCGCCGATCGGAAAGATATGCGTGGGGAAAATCCGACTCATCCTCGCTGATCGACGGCGTGGTGGATCGGACCTGTCTCTACGAGATCGCTTTCCTGGCAAGGCAGGTCCCTGCCATGGGTTACAAGACCTACAGGATCCTTCCCCAGTCGGAAGACAAGTGTTTTTCTACGCACCTGGCCCGCTGCGAAACGATTTTGGAGAATCGGTTCTACAAGATCATCCTTGATTCCGAGAGCGGGGCTGTTGTGAGTATCTACGATAAGGATCTGGCGCAGGAAATCGTTGATGCGGCGGCGCCGCACGGGTTCAATCAGTTGCTTGCCAGGTGGCCGGAGACCGGTGAGGAAGGGGCCTCGACTGTTGGTGAAATTCGAGAAGGGGAAGACGGTCCGATCTATGCAAGCCTGCTGATCTCGGCGCGCGGCGCCGGCTGCCCGGAGATAACCCAGGAGATTCTCCTCTATAACGATATCAAGCGTATTGACTTCAGAAACAGAATTCTGAGGGATTCCACGCCTCTGCTCGAGCTCTATTTTCCCTTCCCTTTTCTGGTCGAGAACCCACAATTCAGGTTCGAGGCTGCAGGTTCAGTGATCGAACCGCTGGTGGACCAGCTCCCGGGTACCAATACCGATTATTACACCATGCAGCACTGGGCGAATATCTATAATGAAGACATGGGGATTGCTTTTTCCAGCATCCAGGCGCCGGTCGTTGAATTCGGCGGTCTGTGGCCCGGCTTCGTTTCGATGAACCATCACTGCGTGACGCCGCCCGGATACGAACACGAATTCAAGAAGCCCGGGGATTTTGACAGAGGTTATGTCTACTCGTATGTAATGAACAACAATTTCATCACCAACTTCAATAATGTCCAGGTCAGCGATTCGCTTTATTGTTATTCGCTCACCACCCATGAAGGCGATTGGTTAGCGGGAAATGCGAACCGCTTCGGTTGGTCGATCGGGAACCCGCTGACGCCGGTTTGTATACAGGGCGACAACGGAGGAACGCTCAAGACCAATATGAGCTTCTGCCAGGTGGACAAGGATAATGTTGTTCTTCTAACGATGAAAGAAGCCGAAGACAGGGAGGGGCTGATCATACGGTTAGCAGAGACACAGGGCCAAGACAGCGACGTTGAGGTAACCTTGCCGTTTATCGAGATCCGTCAGGGATTTCAGACGAACCTGGTGGAGGAAAACGAAGCAACTGTTGCGACAGAGAAACACAGTGTGGTGGTGCATGTTAAGGCTTTTGGCATCACCACGATTCGGATCCAAAGTTGACAACTCAATGTTCCTGAAGATAGGGAAACAACGATGAGCAAACAATTTGATATCAAGAGTCTCTTCAGCGGCAGGTTGGCGTCGATTTCGAACTTGATCGAAGACGGTTGCGGTTGGTGTGTGGGATCGACCGGTTTTTTTCCGGGCCAGAACCCTCCAAGGCCGACCCTGCTGTCCATACACGGAATCGGGACTGACAGCATATCGAGCTGTTTCCGCCATGCAGGATTGCTGATCGAGGTCACATATGAGGTGAAAAGCGATGATGCAGCGGTGAGGATTGAAGGGAAGATAACTAATGACGACGACAAACCGGTAAGAGCGCACCGGCTCAGATCGCTTGCCCTCCGGCTGAATTTCAGCAGAGAAACGCGTCTGTTCGTGTACAGCCTGAACGGCGCAAACGGCACCAGCTTCTTTCCGCCGAAGTCCTTCACCCTGTCAAAGCATGAACTGGTCGGAGAACCCTTAGGGCGCGGCACCTACATCGATTTTGACGGCGGTTCAACCGGGTTGAGTTCCAACAAAAAAGCGCCGTACTTTGTGATACAATTGGACGATCTCGGGGGTCTCTTTTACGCCTTGGAGTGGCCCGCGACCTGGTTCAGTTGCATAAACCGGCTGGAGATGCATGATCAGGCATGGATTGAGCTCGGGCCGGTTGCGGCTAACGCCGGCTTCGAGCGCCGCGGGCTTGCCGGTGCTTTTGAAGAAATCGACATCATGTTGAATCCGGGTGAGTCACTGCCGCTGGCGGGCTGCGTCCTCGGGCTTTATGAAGGCGATCAGGTGGAAGGATTCAATGCCTTACGGCGCTTGGTCGCTGACATGAGGCCCACACTCAACGGAGAGAAAATCGCTTGTCCGGTGAATTACAAGCCCGTTTTCGCGGTTGGAATGAAGGCCGATTTCCCCTTTATGAAGGCGCAGGCCGATGTCTGTGAAAAGTTGGGTGTCGAATACATCTATTACGACATGCCGTGGTCGAAGGGAGCAGTCTCGGAGAACAATCTCATCTCATCGGATTGCTGGCCTGGCGTCGGTGATTGGCGCGAGGGCAGCCCGGACAAGTTGCCGGGAGACAGTGATCTGTCGGCCTATGTCCATCAGAAGGGTATGAAGTTCGGTTTATGGATAGCCCCGGAAAACTGCTTCATCCGGTCCGAATTCGCCGCACAACATCCCGATTGGGTGATACCCCCTCAGCAAGGCGACCATCCCGGTATGGTTGATTGGCTCGGCGTAGTCAATTTCAGCAAGCCTGAGGTGGTCCAGTGGTTTAAGGATACGGTCGACATCATCTTCCCCAAATTCGATGTCGAATGGATAATGTGGGATTTCAACACGTATCTGGAGCCTTGCCTCTCGAGGCTGGACCCGTCGGACCGCCGCGGCATCACGCAGATTCGTTTCGTTGAGGGGGTACTGGACCTTTGGGACTATATTCTAAGCAGACATCCTTACGTGCTTATCGAAGCCTCCGCCGCCGGCGGCAATCGGATGGACCTAGGGTGCTTGAAACGCGCCCATACATACTGGATCAATGACATGACCAACCGGCCTTACCTGCAGATGTACGAGAACACCGGTGCGAACTGTTTTCTGCCGGCGACCTATTTCAGCCGGTCGATGAACTATACGGTCCCATCCAGGAACAGTCATTTCTACGATCCGGAGACGCGACGGCCCTATCCCCCGGCCTGGTTCCACGCCCTGATGGGCGGCACTGTGGCGATCGCGGAGGATTTGCGGGAATGGACCGATGAGGCGATTGCCGATGCGGCACAACACATCCAGATCTTTAAGGACATTCGCGAGCTGCTCAATCACAACTACTATGCGATCTTCGACCAGCCCAAGACACTCGACGAGTGGGTCGGGTGGCAGTTTTACAAGCCCGAAACTGATGAGGGGGTGGTATTCTTCTTCCGTTGTCTGAGCCAAACAGAGAATGTTTCCCCACCACTGCGTTGGCTGAAAGAAGATGCGTGCTATCGCTTCGAGGATCCATATACGAAAGCGATTAGCGTTTATACCGGCGCGACGCTGCTGTCCGATGGGTTGCCAATTGAACTGCCCCAACAAGGCTCATGCCTGCTCAGGTATAGACTTGGCGAATAGACCTATGCGCCATCGTTGTCAATCCGGCAACTGACGAATGCGGGATTCTCCTGTTTTAACGCTCCATGCGAGACGAGAATTCTCCCGGACGCGGAAAACCCCTCAGTAAATCATATATTTACGTGAAAGAATAATGCTCCGCTACGGCAACGCCCAGTGGAATCACTTCCGGGACGGCGGCGTCAGTGAAGAAGAATTCATCGCCAGTATGAAAAGCGTCGGCCTCAATGTGCTGGCGTTCAATGGCGGCGACGACGGTCGGCGCCTGAGCAAAATTGCCCATCAACACGGCATCCGCTACTACGCGGGGCTCTATATCAGCTCCAATTACGACAATCGCGTCGACGAATGGCGGTTGGCGGTGGATCGCGAAGGCCTCACCTGCCCGGATCGCGGCGGCCGCAAGTTCCGTATCCCCTGCCCGCTCGATCGCCGCGCCTGAGACGTGCTGTTCGGACCGGCGCTCGAAGGCGCGCAAGAAGGCTGGCTCGACGGCGCCCATTGCGGATGACCGGCTGCATCGTCGTGACAAATGAGATATGCTGTGGGCCGTCCGCGGTGTCCTCGGCCAGACCGAACAGTTGCCGGATACCGACCTGAACCGAACGCCCCAGCCGGACATGCTCCTTGAGCTCATCGAGATTGCCGTGCAGGCAATTCTTGAAC
>CAUZRT010000276.1:0-4645 GCA_963582235.1 Lentisphaeria bacterium | reverse complement strand
CCAGCAACAGGTCCCGAACGGCGCCGCCGACGAGATAGGCCTCATAACCCGCCCCCTGCAACTTCGATAAAAGGGCCAGGGCCGGTTTGGATATGCGATTCTTGATGGGCATTGATGGCTAAGGAGTGCGCAAAAGGAGGAGGAAATCAGAATCCCCATGACGCGAGTGACGGTGTTCAATAAATGCTGTCGGCCACCGCCACGTCATGCCGCAGGCAGCACGCACGAATGGCGTTGCGCATGAGCATGGCAATGGTCATGGGGCCCACGCCCCCAGGCACCGGCGTGATCTGCGACGCTTTTTTGCTGACGCCATCGAAGTCAACGTCGCCAACGAGACGGGACTTCTTCGGGCCCTCCGGCGTCTCGATCCGGTTCACCCCCACATCGATGACAACGGCGCCGTCCTTGACCATGTCCGCCGTAATCGTATTGGCCCGGCCGATGGCCGCCACAAGAATGTCAGCCTGCCGGCAGTGATGCGCCAAATCCGCCGTTGCCGAATGACAAATCGTCACCGTCGCGTTGGCACCGGATCGTTTCTGCGACAGGAGCGCGGCAAGCGGTTTGCCGACCAGATTGGAGCGCCCGACGACGACGGCATGTCGCCCGCCCGGATCGATGCCGCTCCGTCGCAGAAGAACCATTATTCCCAAGGGCGTGCACGGGATAAATCCGTCAATATCCCCGATCAGCAATTTACCCACGTTCCGGGGATGAAAGCAGTCGACGTCCTTTCCGGGGTCAATGGCATCGATGACCGCGCGTTCATTGATGGCCGGCGGCGGCGGCGACTGCACCAGAATGCCATGGACCGCGGTATCCCCGTTCAATTCCTTTACCAGTTGCAACACTTCCGCCTGCGTCGCGTCAGCGGGAAGCACGCGTTTGTCGGAGAAAATCCCCAATTCGACGGACTTCTTCGATTTCGATTCGACGTACACCTTCGATGCCGGGTCACTACCGACAAGGACCACGGCCAGACCGGGCTGCAGACCGTGTTTATCCCTGAGTCGGGCAACGAGTTCGGCGGACTCCGCATTAATCTCAGATGCAACCTTCTTGCCGTCAATCAGTCTCATTGTGTGAATGGCGCCAATCCGGGGTGACGAAACAATGTGGCCAGCGGGTAGACATTTGCGCGATTGATTTTATTATAAATCCTCAATCATGAATGTAAACCGCCAGACCTCAAACTGGCGACGGCGATTCGCTGCCGCCGTCCTCACGACTGTCGCGTTCTTTGCCGTTACTGCTTCAGCGCAAATCCGCCAAGGTGACAATGACCTCGGCGAGTCTATTCTGTTGTTGAGCAACCTTCTCAAGGATCTGTCCAAGGAAAGCGATCTCGATCAAAAGTATACCTTGTACCGGCGCGCCCGAACGACTTTGAACGGGATCCACCGAAGGCTCTCGCGCAATCAGCTTGGCCAATGGCACCGGCGCCTCAAGGACGCCTTTCGCGAACTGCCGGCGCCGGCGGAAGTCATCACGCCGATCGGGCTCAGGTTTGAGTTGATGCGCAAGGGCGACATGACGTTCTACTGGAGCGCCGAGGTGTCGCTGACGCAACTAGCGGCATGTCTGAACGACGGCAAGCACCCGGCGACGGTGCTCGAAGAATGGCTCGGAGCGCGCCAGAATGTGATGCGATTGGATCTGGAAACGGGACGCTTTATGGCCCGCAGTTCGACGCGGGCTGTACACGGCGCCAGCCATACAGCGGGCCGCGCCTTTGCTGAATGGCTCAGCGAAACGACAGGTATCCACTACAGCCTGCCGACCGAGCCTGTTGTCCTGACGATGCAGGATTCGGCATTGTCCTGTTGGACAGACAGCCAATGGCGCCAAGGGGATTTGCTTCGCCGAGAGGCAGTCGAAATGTACGGCGGCTCGTTTTACCGGCTTTGTTACTACGGTGAAATGGTCGACGAGTTGCCGGAGGCCAGTTACCCAGATACCACTGTCCGCCTGGTGACAACGGTGAAGAACGGGAAAATACAATACCTGCGGCGCTCGGGGCAGAATTAAATTTCATAATGAAGAACCTTCCCACATTCCGGCTTCGCGGAGCGATGGCGGTCGTCATCATGACCGCGACTGTCGGCAAGGCGGCGAAGATCGATGAGCCCTATCGCGGCAAGCTGTTGCGATACGAAACGGTGTCGACCCGCAATGAAGTTTTCCTGCAGTCGGAGTTTGTCGGCCTGATGAACGGCAATCTGGCCTTCAAAGTCCTTCGCGCCGACCGGCGGGAAATTGTTGAAAAACCGATTTACGAAAAGATTATGGTCATTCGCAACTCCGACAGCGACCACGCCCCGGGTGTGATGCGGACGGTGGCCAACGAGTATATGGAGGGCAAGCCGACGCCGCGGATCGAGATTATCGAGCTCGGACCGCTGGCGGAAGCGGGCATCATTTATCTCGATGTCACTACCGCGACAGACAAGAACGGCATGTTCACGGACGACCGCCAACTTGTTCTGAGCGCCTTCGACGACTTGCAATTGTCTGTTTTTCGTTTTACAATCACCAGTTATAAACACGGCATTAACAACATCGAAGTGTCGCGAACCGAGTTGTACGAGAAATTCGGGATCGACTTCAAGGTAAGAGATGCATCCCACCCGGACAACCTCGTCGCCAAAGGGCATTGGGACCGGGACATCTACCGTCCCGGAGATCGCGCCGTCCTGACCGTGTCGTTGCTGAACCGTTCGCAGACCGGGTCGATTTACCGACTGCTCGGGCGCAGCATCAGCCGCTGGCCCTGGCTGGACGGCAAGATGTTATACTGCGGTGACCTGGCCCCGGGCAAGACAAAGACGATTGTACGCATCTTCAAAGTCCCGGCCGTGACCGAGTTCCGGGACTCTTATATGCGCATCGGCTTTAACGATATCAGCGGTGCCAAACCCCAGTTGCCGCTGCGAATCAGCGTCCATAATCTATTTTCAAGCGAGAAGTAAAATGGCTGTCACTGTTCTGGTCGGCGTTCAATGGGGCGACGAAGGCAAAGGTAAAGTCATCGACGTGATGACTGAAAACGTCGATGCCGTCGTCCGTTTTCAGGGTGGAAACAACGCTGGCCACACGATCCATATCGGCGACCATAAATACGTGCTGCATTTGATTCCCTCGGGCATCCTTCGCGAGAATACCACCTGCATCATCGGCAACGGCATGGTTGTCAACCCGTTTGGGCTTTTAGAAGAAATTGAACTTCTCGAAAGCAAAGGCATCAGCATCCGCAACCGGCTGCAGGTCAGTACCCGTGCGCATCTGGTCTTTCGGCATCACGAAATCATCGACGGCTGGCGCGACACCTCCGATGACGGCTATGTTATCGGGACGACTCGCCGCGGCATCGGACCGGCCTACGCGGACAAGGCGAACCGTTCCGGTATTCGTGCCGTTGATCTGACGAAAAAGGACGTCCTGCAGAATAAGTTCTCGGCCCAGGTCGATTACTACAACCGTCTGTTCACCGCCAACGGCCTCGACACCGTCGAATTCGAAAGTGAATGGGAAAAGCTATTGGCAGCGACCGAGGTGCTGGCACCACTGGTTGCCGACACGGTGTTAACCGTTAATCGATTACGGCAGGAGGGCAAGGTCCTACTCTTCGAAGGCGCCCAGGGCATGGGCCTTGATATCGATTACGGCACCTACCCTTTCGTGACTAGCAGCAACACCACCGCCGGCGCAGCCTGCACCGGCGGCGGCATCGCACCGAAGCACATCGACCGCGTCGTCGGCGTCGTGAAGGCCTATACCACTCGGGTCGGTGAAGGCCCGTTTCCGACGGAGATTTGCGGCGGCGACGGCGAGGCGTTGCGCGAACGCGGCGATGAATATGGAGCGACCACAGGCCGACCGCGGCGCTGCGGCTGGTTCGACGCCGTCGCCTGCCGATATGCCGTCATGGTCAACGGCATCGACACTCTCGCCGTGACCAAACTCGATGTGCTTGATGAATCGGCAATGCTGAAGATCTGTACGGCCTACAACGTCGACGGCAGAATCGTCGAGGAAATGCCGTCGGACATCACCGAAATCAGCCGCGCCATTCCCGTCTATGAAAACGTTCCGGGCTGGCAGACATCCACCAGCGACTCATCGTCCTGGGAGCAGATGCCGGAAAATGCAAAGAGCTATCTCGAGCGCGTTTCCGAGCTTGTCGGCGCCGGTATTGGCATTGTTTCGACGGGACCCGAGAGGGATCAGACGTTCTTCGTTGATTGACTATTCTCAACCTGCGCCGGACTGTAAACCACTCCGGGCATTTCCGCGTTGCTCAGGTTTCGATTAATCAGCGGCACACTTCTCATTGCGGTCATGGCCGTCGTGGTCTTCTGGCCGTCCCCCGTTTCATCCTGCATTTTCCTCCTCTTCGCATGCCTCCTGGTAGCCACGGCGCTGCTCGAGCTGTTTCGCCTGACCGCCGCCCTGGGCTATCCCGGCTACCCGGGCCTGACGACGACCGTGACCCTCTTCCTCATCGTCGCACATGCCGCGGTACCAACCGCCATTCTGATCTCGCCGAGGGCCGTCGAACCATTCGAAATCATCCTCTTTGTGTTCCTCCTGTCGGTTGGCTTTGTCCGCTGTTTCTCTGAGGACGACCCGAAATGCGGCGTCC
>CAUZRT010000275.1:0-4670 GCA_963582235.1 Lentisphaeria bacterium | reverse complement strand
GGGTGCGATGTCAACTCCGCAATCCTGCAGCTGACCGAGTTCCTTTATTTCCTTTTGCGAAAATGACGCCTGCACTGGTCCGCGACGACCAACAACCAGAATTTCCCGTACTTCGCTCTCGGCCAAGGCCTCGAAGGCATAACCGGCTATGTCCGTGCGCCTGAGATCGTCCGTGCGCCTACCAAGAATGCGGGCAACATCGATGGCAACATTTCCGTTGCCGATAACTACCGCGGTCCGATGCGTAAGGTCGAATCCGTGATCAGCGAAATCCGGATGGCCGTTGTACCAGTTGGTGAATTCGTGGGCGGTATGACTGCCCGGCAGGTCCTCTCCCGAAATTTCGAGTCGCCGCGGTGTCTCGTTGCCGGAGGCTATGATCACAGCGTCATAAAACCGCCGGCATTCCGGAATGCTCAGGTCACGGCCGATTGTGACATTGCCGAAATAGTTAAAGCGCGGATCGGCCGCGATACGCTCGAACACCTTGATCACCGATTTGATCTTCGGCTGATCCGGCGCCACGCCGTAACGCACAAGCCCAAAGGGCGTCGGCAGCCGTTCAAACATATCGACACAGACCGCACATCCGGACTTGAACAACGCCGCCGCCGCATAAAAACCGGCCGGGCCACTGCCGCAAATCGCCACACGAAGCGGACTTTCTCTTGTACCAAGTCGGGACACTCCAATCCTCTCCGGTTCACTCCGAACGCGGTGGTTTACGCTTGGGTAACAGTTGCCTGGACCCGGTCACAACTGTTACTTTAGGTTGCAATTTCCGGCGATTTTCTATAGCCTTATAAAAAACTCAGCCAAGCCTGTGGAAGTCAAATTTGACAATATTTCCTCATGCCCGGAGTCGGTGCGGGAATCCATCGCATACATATTTAAGGAATTAGCAGATGAATGCGTCATAAGGTATTCTGTCGGTCGCTCGCAGCGTTTGCAAGCGGTCTGCTGTTTTTATGCGTCCCAGTCGGGGATGCTTTCGCCCGTGATGACCAGCAGATTGAAAACTCGCCGCTATTTCGGCAATGGCTCAATCAAGCCATTCGCGGCCTGAAGAAGCATCGGCTGTGGATACCCAGCCGCGTGCGGCAAATCGAGCGGCTCCAATTCCTGACCGCTCTCTTACGGCCCCCGGGATGTCGGCGAATCATCCCCCCCCAGCGCAGCCGATGCAGACAGTCAGACCGGCGCACCCGTTACGCCGCCTGCGCCGAAATCCGCCGCACAATTGTCTGTGGGGTCGGATTCATAACAACGCGTCCCCGTAGCGGGCCCAACGCCAAGTTATGCGAAACAAGCGCCGGCCAACATGTGTCTGCCCGATTCCCCATGTCTTCGGATACTGATCAGCAGTCTCGACAACGCGGACATCACCGCCAAAGTAAAAACGGTTTTCCTCGCAATGTTTTTGGGGTCGTACCGGTCTACTGCATGCCGCCACCATGTGGATGCCATCGTGACCCTGGAAAAGCTCGCCGAAAGTCTCAAGGAAATGAAACATCATGAGCTCGTATCAGAGGTCCGTGGCTGCATCAAAGAACTGACCACCGAATCACGATAGTCATGGCTGAGATCTTACCCAATATCCAAGTCTCACCGATTCCGTTCGATACCCCAGGTTGAATTTAATACATAACGCGCCTCGAGTTTGTCGGCGCCGCGGCGCTTAGGACTCGTGGAAAATAATTTTACATTTTCCGCCGTCCGTTTGGCATTAGAGTTTGCCGATGCGACTGAGCGAGACCACAGTCGTATCGAGGCACTCCGCGGATCTCGCGAACGGGCATCGTCGGAAGATTACGTCAAAGGGGCGAGCGAAAATATAAAATTATTTTTGCACGAATTCTTAAGTCAATTCGGCGGGATTTTTCGGTTGTAAGCGGTGGCTTCCGGGGTACAGTCACCGCATCCCTAATTTCCGAAGTCGACACACTCAAACCATAGGAGGTTTTCCTGTTATGCGAACGTCGGCAGTATCGCTGAGTGCGTTCCTTGTTTTCGTAACAAGCCACATCGCGCTTACAGCCACCAGCCTGGCTGCAGAGAATAATTACGACTGGCCGCACTATCTTGGGCCGAATCACAACGGCATTTCTCGAGAGACGGGGCTGCAATTCAAGGATTTGAAGCAGCTCTGGACCCGCAACGTCAATACCGGGTTTGCCAGCGTCACTGTTGTCGACAAGCGTGCCTACACCATGGGGAACAAGGATGACACTGACATCGTTTACTGCCTCGATGTCGAGTCCGGGGAGTCCCTGTGGAAGTATGCGTATTCCTGCGCGCTGCAACCGAATATGTACGAAGGCGGCCCCAACGCCACGCCCACCGTTCACCGGAAAAAGGTTTATACACTCAGTAAATCCGGACACATTTTCTGCCTTGATGCCATCACCGGAAAACGGCTCTGGTCCCACGAAACGGCGGACGATTTCGGTGCCACGCCGCACAGCTGGGGCTTCGCCGGCTCGCCGACGATCGTCGGTAGTATGGTCGTCTTCAACGTCGGTGAATCCGGTCTGGCCTTGGACAAAGATTCGGGAAAAACGATCTGGAGTTCGCGCGGCGGCAATGCAGGCTATGCGTCCGCACTGCCCGCGACGCTGAACGGCAAGACGCAAATCTGCATGTTCACCGCAAAACGCCTGCTCGGGCTGAATCCGGCCGATGGCAAAGAATTGTGGAGCCATCGTTGGCAAAACCAATATGGTGTCAATGCCGCCACCCCCATCGTGTTCGACGATCTGGTTTTTATTTCATCCGGCTACAATGCCGGCTGCACGCTACTTGACTTGAGCAGCGGCAAGCCGCAGGTCCAGTGGCGGAACAAGGTAATACAGAACCACTTCAACAGCAGCGTCAAATGGCGGGGGCATATCTACGGCATTGACGGCCACACCGGCAACCGGGTGCGATTGGTCTGTGTTAACGCGGCAACCGGCGAAACGGCATGGCAGCAGAAAGACTACAAATTCGGCTCACTCATTCTGGCGGACAAAACGCTGGTTATCCTCTCTGAGATCGGAGAATTAATAACCGTAAAAACGCAACCGGACAGGTATTACGAACTCTCCCGCCGCCAGGTCCTCAATGGTAAGTGCTGGACCGTCCCGACGCTCTGCAACGCCCGGCTCTACACGCGCAACGCCACTGGTAATCTCATTTGCTGGGATGTACGGGATGTGGGAAAAGCAGCGGATTAATCCATTCCATTTGCTCCGGACATTCCAACAACATTAATCCCTCCTACCCGTATGACCCTATCCCTCGATTCGCTTCACCACTCGGTCATCATCTTTGCCGGACTCGCATATTGTCTTTCATCGTCTCATGCCAACGACATGGACGTTGTCGATTTGGGCACCATTGAAGTAACGGCTGAGAAAAGACCGGACTACCTGCAGACCGTTCCCATAAGCCTGTCCGTGCTGACCCCCGAAACCCTCGACACCGCCGGTATCGGCAGCATCAAGGACGCCTCGCTTCGCGTTCCCAACCTCCACATAACCGAGTTGACAGCGCGGCGCACTAGTTTTCCCTTCATGCGCGGCCTCGGATCGGGCCAGGGCGACCCCGTTGTCACCACGCACATTGATGGCGTACCGCAATTGACGTTCAACACGACGAACATCGATCTCGTCGACGTCGAACGCATTGAATTTCTGCGCGGCCCGCAGGGCACGCTCTATGGCCGCAACACCCTCGGCGGCGTCATCAATATTATCACGCGCAAACCGACCGCGGAAAAGGAATTCGACGCCGCTGCCGCTTTCGGGGAGTTCAGTCTGCAGCGCTACGAAGTGAACATGGGCGGTCCGCTCCTGTCGGAGTCCGCCATGTTACGGCTCAGCGGCTCATTCGAGCGCCGCGACGGGTATACCAGGAACCAGATCACGAACAGCAAAGTCGATGACCGTGAGGCCTTCTTCGGCAGAGGCCAACTCCTCATCTTTCCAAGCGATGACCTCGAGATCATATTCAGCGCTTACGGCGAGCACGACCGCGATGGCGGCTTCGCCCTCGCTGATGTCGGCGACCTTCGGAACCAACCCTTTCGCATCGCCAATGACTTCGAAGGATTTACCGACCGCAATATTGCATCGCCGGCTCTGACCCTCAACTACTATGGCGACGCCGTCGATTTCGTTTCCATCTCCAGTTATGAATACTGGGACGCAACTGAGGAAAGCGACGTTGACTTTACCGGCTTTGATCTGCTACAGCGGCGAACCGAAGAGGAACAGGGTCAGGTGTTCCAGGAGTTACGGATCAAATCCGCCGATGGCGCGGAGATCGAAATCGGCGAAGTCGGCGACCTCGAGTGGCTCATGGGCGCCGCCTTTTTCTATTCGAAGTTTGAACATGACTCGGCTACAATTAATCGCCCCGCACTCTCACAACGCCCAATCGATTTGACCGACACCGCCACCTATGAGCTGGATGATCACGGCATCGGCATTTTCGGACAGACGACCCTGACGATCCTGGACAGAGTCGATGTGACGACCGGCCTCCGCTACGAGTATGAGGAGAAGCAGGCCGATGTCGATCTGCGTGCCTATGACCTTACCGCCTTGGCGCCGCTGCCGCCGCAGATTGTCAACAAGGACAGCTTTACGAAGGACTTTAACGCACTCCTGCCGCGCTTCGCCGTTGCC
>CAUZRT010000274.1:0-4696 GCA_963582235.1 Lentisphaeria bacterium | reverse complement strand
GCCCGTGTCGAAGTAGATTATACATCACGTGCGGCAGTTTGACGGCGACAGAACGATTGGCGACGGTGTTGAGTCCGTTGAGACCCCGATCCAGAAGTCGGTATGCCGCTGGTCCTCCGCGCCGGTACAGCCAGTCCGCATCGACGTTGACAGCCCTGATCTCCGTGGGATAAAGGCCAGCCAGCGTGAGCATGACGAAGGCCAGCGCCGCATACAGGAGAAGCTGCAGTTGACCGGTAACGTGAAACGCCGAATACGGTTCGAAATCCACTGGATTCGGCAGCAGCCGGTACACGGTCAAATCGGGAAAGATGCCGATGAACACGCACAGGAATGCGGCCATGCCCATGGCGATCCGCATGTTCAGCGGCGCTTCTTTCACTCGGATGCCGGCGTCATAGGAAAAGAAGGCGAAAAAGGGGATCTTGATACCGGCATGGTGAAGGCCCCCGGCCGACGCGAACAACAGTACGATCCATACAACGACGTACCCGCTGTCGGCGGCGGCGGTCATGACCATCGACTTGCTCACGAAACCGCTGAACAGCGGAAACGCTGAGATCGAGGCCGCGCCGATGATGCAGCACAGGCACGTGAACGGCATGGATTTATACAGCCCGCCCAGCTCCGTCGCCTTTATTCGTCCGGTCTGCTGCAGTACCGCGCCCATGGCCATGAAAAGCAGTGCCTTGTACAGAATGTGGCAGTACGCATGGGCGCCGGCGCCATTTATGGACAACCCGGTGCCGATGCCGATGCCGACAACCATGAAGCCGACCTGATTGATTAGGCTGTATGACAGAACCCGCCGCAGGTCATTTTCGGTTATCGCAAAAAAGATCGGGAATATGACCATCACGCCGCCGATCCACATCAGCACCGGTTCTCCCGGAAAGATTCGGGCCAGAGCAAAGACGGCTGTCTTCGTCGTAAACGTAGCCAGAAAAACGGCACCACCGATGGTAGCCTCGGGATAAGCGTCGGGAAGCCAGGCGTGCAGCAGCGGCCAGGCGCAGTTGACACCGAAGCCGAGGAAGATCAACAGACTCGACGGACTCCCCAGCTTCAACGGCGCCAGTTGCAGGGTGGTGTTATCTGTGGCGTGGAGTAATATGCCCAGGAATAGGAGCAGACTGCCGGCGACGTGTACAAGAAGGTAGCGGCCCGCCGCGGCCCGCGATTCCCGCGTGCGACGTGCAAGAATCAGGGGAATCGCCCCGACAGTGAGCAGTTCCCAGAAAACGAAGAAGGTGATCCAATCTCCGGCCAGGACAACGCCTAGAGCACTGCCTGCATAAACGAAGCCGGAAACGTATTCGACATCGTTCTTGGTATGCAGGATGTAAATGACGGCTATGAGCGTAATGAGAACATAGATATGCGCGAACAGACGACCCAACGGCGTCAGGTCGACGAGTATCAGCTTCCATTCCAGGACCCGGATCGTCATCTCGGTATCGGCGCCGATGGCCAGCAGGTCGAAATAGGCGAGTACCGGCAACGCCAGCATGTAAGCGCATTTGATTCGGCCGCGGAACAAAGGAATCAGCAATCCGCCGATGATGAAAATCAAAGCCGGAGGCAACGGGCTAATCATCGTAGAACTTTTCCTCCCGCTTGACTAGGGGGCGCAAGACATTTTTGGCAATCAAAACCAGTATCACGTTGGAGGCGAATCCGAACACGGCATAAAATCCGGTCCACATTTCCCATTGAAAATGCGCGTGCTTGCGTACCGCCAAATCCAATGGGAAAATGAGCGCGCAAACAATGATGAACCCGATTACGAATCGTTTGACATTGCGGTTGTCATCGAAGATGTGTTTGTTTTTCATCAATGGCTTCCGGCCTGTCCGCCGGTCCCTATAAATATGGCGAGCATGTATAACAGGGCCAGGATAAAAACCACGAAAAAGGTCCGGCGGAACCCCGGCCAGGCTTCATGGTGCAATTCCTGTTTTTCTTCGGGATTCATAGCAAGCCAATATCGACTAATCCGCGGTCGCCATAGACGCAAGCCCAAAATACGGCTCCGGATAGAAAAACAACAGTATCGACGCGCCCGCCGTTATGACCAGCGAAACAACACACCAACGGGGAGCCTCGCGAATGCCGTCATCGAAAAGGGAATCCTTGCGATTGCAGAAAAACGCATTGAAGACAATCGGCAGCAGATACGCGGCGTTGAGAAATGAACTCACGAGAAAGACGCACGCCATCAAATACGCCTCCGCCTCCAGCGTCCCCCACACAAGATAGAGTTTACTCCAGAAACCACCAGCGGGCGGCAAGCCGATCACACTCAACGAACCGATCAGGAACGCGGTCATGGTGACCGGCATTTGCCGGCCGATACCGGCCAATTCGCTGACATTCTTTTTCCCCGTGGCGACGAAAATGGCGCCGGCACAGAAAAACAACGTAATCTTCCCGAAGGCATGCATGCCGATATGCATTGCACTGCCCGTCAATGCTCGCGACGACAGCATGGCGGCGCCAAGAACGATGTATGACAATTGTCCGATCGTCGAAAATGCCAGTCGCCGTTTGAGATTGTCCTGGCTGAGGGCAATCAGCGAAGCAATCAGAACCGTCACGGCCGCCACCCAGCCGACCATCGTTCCCAGATTCCAGTCTTGAATTGCGTCGCGGCCGAACAATCCCGTGATGATCCGCAGGATGCTGAAAACACCCACTTTCACGACGGCCACCGCGTGCAGCAAGGCGCTGACCGGTGTTGGCGCGACCATGGCCCCGGGCAGCCACGAGTGAAACGGCATGATCCCTGCTTTTGCAAATCCGAAAACAAACATCAGCAGCAGGATCATCCCATGGCCGGCGGACAATTGACCCGAAAGATTGGTACCGTGCGAAAAATCGAGCGTGCCCGTCACCATGTACGTGTAGATCATGGCCGGCAATACAAAAGCGACGGATGTCCCGAGGAGATAGACCAGATACTTTCGCCCGCTGCTCCGTGCCGCCGCATCCTGGTGGTGCGTCACCAGCGGATACGTCGCCAGCGAGAGCATCTCGTAGAACAGATAGAGGGTCAAGAGGTTGGCGGCGAAGGCAACACCGATTGTTGCCGACAACGACAGGGCGAAAAAGGCGAAATAGCGTGTCTGGCTGTGTTCACGCAATTCCCGCATGTAACCGATCGAGTAAAGCGAAGTGATGATCCAAAGGGGTGCTGCAACCAGCGCGAAGAGCAGACCAAGACGGTCGACGCGAAGGAGAATCGGCAGCCCGGGAAGGACCTCGATGAGCTCGCATTCCAATGTCTGTCCGGCGAGCACCGGCGGCAGCATTGAAGCGATGACCGCTAGTTTGACGGCGCCGGCCGCCAACGTCCACGCTTCGCGCCGGTTTGCCGAGCGCCGGAAGTAGACGATCGGTATAATCGCAAGCGCCGAGGCCAGCAGCGCCAGCAGCGGCTTCACGCTGGGTATCGAGAGAACGTTATCCGGCCCCATTTATCAATCCTGTCCCGTTCGTAAACAATTCGATAAAGGCGACGATGTCGGCGGTCAGGAGCCCAACGATCACCAGCGACGCGGTGGCCGTGACCAGCGGCACGAGCATGCCCGCCGGCGCCTCGTCGATCTGCTCATGGTCTTGCCGTTCGTCGCTGTGAACGGTGGACCGCGGGCGTCCGCCGAAAAAAGCGCTCTCGATTATGCGGAAAAAAATGAAGGCGTTTACCAGGCTGGAAAACAGCAGCGCACCGACGAAGCCCCAGTGCCCGGCTTCGATGCCGCCACGGATCAGATACCACTTGCTGAAAAAGCCGCATGTCGGCGGCACACCGATCATCGACAATGCCGCGGTCGTGAAACAGGCCGTCGTCAGCGGCATCCGGCGGAACATCCCGGCCATGGCCTGCAGTTTCGCGCTGCCCGATTTGTACATGACGATCGCCGCTGTCAGAAACAGGCAGAGCGTCATCAGCGCGTCGCTGACAATGTGATAGACTGCGCCCGTCAGCCCCGTCACGTTGGCCAGCCAGACGCCCCCGGCCATATAGCCGACTTCAGCGATGATCAGGTAGCCGAGCAATTTGTGGAGATTAGTCTGCGCCACTGCGAACAGCGAACCTGCAACAATTGCGATGACCGCAGCCCACATGATCAGGCCGCTCCAGTTCAGTGAAACAAAAACATAGGCCGGCGTGAAAACGGTATA
Organism: Lentisphaeria bacterium; assembly: GCA_963582235.1. Lineage (GTDB taxonomy): Bacteria > Verrucomicrobiota > Lentisphaeria > JABSQK01 > CAJWLW01 > CAUZRT01. Next base: position 511 of record CAUZRT010000274.1, on the reverse strand, counting down.
GATTGTTCGGATCATCACGTACACCGATACCTTCGTCATCAGCGGCGCGATGAGACAGTTCGTGGCGCTCGGCGCGTAGGCGTATGCATTCGGAAGCCACCCATGGAGCGGGAAGAAGGCCATTTTTATCCACACGCCGATCAGTATCAGCATGAACGCGATCATGACCGATTTCGAGGAATAGAGATCCAGTTCGCCAAGGATCCGCCCGATGTCCGCCATATTCAGCGAGCCTGTTTTGATGTACAGGTAGCCGACCCCGAGTAGATAAAAGGAGGCGCCGATGGTGCCCACGATCACATAATTGAACGCCGCCAGCGCCGCCCGCCCAGGGCCCAACGCTATCATCGCATACGCCGCCAGCGACGATAGCTCCAGAAGCACATAGAGATTGAAAGCATCGCCGGTAACCGTCACGCCCAGCAGGCCGGTAACCAGGAGTAGAAAAAGGGTATAGAAATGCGGGCCCCGTTCCGCGAGCTCCTTGTTGACTGTATGCCGTGTGAAGAGA